>DASRZM010000059.1:0-4021 GCA_035686365.1 Lysobacteraceae bacterium
GCCTTCCTTGTCGCGCGGCACGTTGGCCAGGTCCAGGGTCGAGACCCGGAACATCTGGCCGGCGCCCTCGGCGTCGGAGGTGGTGATGATCGGGGTGCTGATCCAGTAGTAGCCGCGCTCGTGGAAGAACCGGTGCACCGCCTGCGACAGGCAATGGCGGATGCGGGTGACCGCGCCGAACAGGTTGGTGCGTGGGCGCAGGTGCGCGACCTCGCGCAGGAACTCCAGCGAGTGCGCCTTGGGCTGGATCGGGTAGGTCTCCGGGTCCTCGACCCAGCCGACCACCTCGACCGACTCGGCCTGGAGCTCGAACGACTGGCCCTGGCCCTGCGACGCCACCAGCGTGCCGCGCGCGATCACCGAGCATCCGGCCGTCAGGCGCTTCACCTCGGATTCGTAGTTGGCCAGCGTATCGGGCACGACCACCTGGATCGGCGCGAAGCAGGAGCCGTCGCTGACGTTGACGAAGCTCAGCCCGGCCTTGGAGTCGCGCCGGGTGCGCACCCAGCCGCGCACCGTGACCTCGCCGCCGGCCGGCATCCTGCCCGCCAGCGCGTGTTCCACGCTCGTGATCGTCATGGGTGGGTTCTCATCAGGAGCGTTCTCATCGAAGCAGGCTCATCGATGCATGCGCATCGAAGCGCGTTCAGGGGGTCGATGACGATCGCGAACGACCGCCACGGCTTGATTCCCGGCCGGTTCGGGCCGATATCGGAAAGGCGGCAGTCTAACTTGCGCCGGTATAGTTGGCTCGCCGGACAGTCGCGCCGGTTTCGCAAACGCAGGAGTTCATGCATGGCCGTCACCCTCAGTCCGGAAGCGCTCACCCGCGTCCAGCGCTATCTCGCCGAATCCCCCGGCATGCTGGGGCTGCGTTTTGGCGTGACCAGAACCGGCTGCTCCGGCTGGCAGCACATGGCGGACCTGGCGAAGGAGCAGCGCGAAGGCGACACCGTGTTCGAGCAGGACGGCGTGCGCATCTTCGTCGATGCGCCCAGCCTGCCGCTGGTGGACGGTACCCGGATCGACCTGGTCAAGCAGCGCCTGGGCGAGCAGTTCCTGTTCCGCAATCCGAACGCCAG
Organism: Lysobacteraceae bacterium; assembly: GCA_035686365.1. Lineage (GTDB taxonomy): Bacteria > Pseudomonadota > Gammaproteobacteria > Xanthomonadales > Xanthomonadaceae > DASRZM01. The sequence goes on from DASRZM010000059.1 coordinate 1,083, forward strand.
CGCCGAATGCGGCTGCGGCGAGAGTTTCACCACCGACGCCGACGCGGCCTGACCCGCCGGCGCTGCAGACACCGGGAAGTGTGATCCGCGCCGGACCCGGGACGACTTCCGGCACGGCGGGCACGACCGGCGCGCGCGCTAGACTCCGGGCTCGCCCCGCCGGAGTCGCATTGTGATTCGAACCCTGATGCTTGCCGCCGCGATCGCGTCCGTATTGTCGCTGGCCCCCGTTGTCGCCCGGACCCAGACGCCCGCCGAAGCGCCGCGCCCGGCCTCCACCGCCCCGGCGAGCGTCGCCCTGCACCAGTTGTTCCAGGACGAATGGGAGCGCGGGCTGCGCGAGAATCCCGAGAACGCCAGCTACCGCGGCGACAAGCGCTACAACGACCGCTGGACCGACCTGAGCCTGGACACGCTGCGGGCGCGCCAGGCGGCGGATCGCGAAGTCCTGAAGCGCCTGCACGCGATCGATCGCGCGGCGCTGCCGGACCACGACCGCCTCAGCTACGACGTGTTCGCCTGGCAGGCCGAGCGCTCGGTGCAGCGGCAGAAGTACAACGAGTGGCAGCGCCCGCTCAGCCAGCGCGGCGGCGTGCAGAACGCCGAAGGCATCGCCGAGGTGCTGCCGTTCGCAAATGCACAGGACTACCGCGACTGGCTCAAGCGCCTGGAGGGCGTGCCGGCGCTGGTCGCCCAGACCACCGCGCTGATGCGCGAGGGACTCAAGGCCGGCAACACGCCGCCGAAGGTGCTGATGCAGCGCGTGACTGCGCAGATCGACGCGCAGATCGTCGACGACCCGGCCGCCAGTCCCTTCTACAAACGCTTCAAGACCTTCCCCGACGCGGTGCCGCAGGCCGAGCGCAGCGCCTTGCAGGCGCAGGCACGCAGGCTGATCGCCGAGGCCGTGGTCCCGGCGTACCGGGATTTCGCCGCGTTCTTCAAGAACGAGTACCTGCCCGGCTCGCGTGACACGATCGCCGCGGCCGACATGCCCAATGGGGTCGAGTACTACGACTTCCTCGCCGGCCAGTTCACCACCACCGACCTCACCGCCGACCAGATCCACCAGATCGGGGTCAAGGAGGTCGCGCGGATCCGCGGCGAGATGGAGCAGGTCAGGACCGAGGTCGGCTTCGCCGGCAGCCTGAACGAGTTTTTCGACCACCTGCGCACCGACCCGAAGTTCTTCCACGCGTCGCCCGAGGCGTTGCTGGAGGCCTACCAGGCGATGTCCAAGCGGATCGACCCGGAGCTGGTCAAGGTGTCGAAGATGATCCCGCGCCTGCCGTACGGCGTGCGCCCGATCCCGGACAACATCGCCCCCGACACCACCACCGCGTATTACCAGCCCGGCGCCGTTGATGGCAGCCGCGCCGGCTATTACTACGTCAATCTGCACAAGCCGGAAGTGCGGCCGAAGTGGGAAATGATGGCGCTGTCGCTGCACGAGGCGGTGCCGGGGCACCACTTCCAGTTCGCACGCGGCATGGAACTGCCGGACGTGCCGATGTTCCGCCGGGTCGGGTATTTCACCGCCTACGGCGAGGGTTGGGGCCTGTACGCCGAGCGCCTGGGCTACGACATGGGCCTGTACGACGACCCCTACGACCGCATGGGCCAGCTGGCCTACGACATGTGGCGCGCGGTGCGCCTGGTGGTCGACACCGGCATCCACAGCAAGGGCTGGAGCCGGCAAAAGGCGATCGACTACTTCATGCACAACGCCCCGAAGATGGAGCAGGACGTGGTCAACGAGATCGACCGTTACATCGGCTGGCCAGGGCAGGCGCTGGCCTACAAGATCGGCCAGCTGAAGATCTCCGAGCTGCGCACGCTGGCCGAATCTGAACTGGGCGACCGCTTCGACCTGCGCGACTTCAACGATGCGGTGCTGTCGACCGGCTCGGTGCCGCTGGCGACGCTGGAGACGCACATGCGCGCCTGGATCAAGGAAAGGAAGGCAGGCGCGGGCTGAGGCTGTATCCGTCTCTGGCAGTCGCCCCGAGCCACTGTTGCCGTCATTCCCGCGAAGGCGGGAACCCAGCGCCGTCGATTTTGGGATCAGTGCCACGGCGCTGGGTTCCTGCCTTCGCGGGGATGACGAGCAGGGGACCCCAGGACCGGGTGCGAGTGCGTCCCTCTCGCGGAGGGTGGCGGACGCCCCGGCAGGCCTCACTGTTTGCCGCCCGAGCCGTGAACTGCCATAATTCGCCGCTTCCCTCGGCCCGTCCGATGGACCCTTGCCCTACCGCGCCCCTCCGGGTGGCGGGGGGCTGCCCCGGCCCCGTTCCATCCGGCCGTCATCCACAAGGAAATACCGATGCGTCATTACGAAGTCGTGTTCCTGGTCCATCCGGACCAGAGCGAGCAGGTTCCGGCCATGGTCGAGCGCTACAAGTCGCTGATCGAGGCGGGCGAGGGCAAGATCCACCGTCTCGAGGACTGGGGCCGCCGCCAGCTGGCGTACCCGATCGCGAACCTGGTCAAGGCCCATTACGTGCTGCTCAACATCGAGTGCAACCAGGCCGTGCTCACCGAGCTGGTCGACGGTTTCCGCTTCAACGATGCAGTGCTGCGTCACCTGGTCATGAAGCGCGATGCCGCCGAGACCGAGCAGTCGCTGATCATGAAGTTCAAGGACGAGAAGGGCGACAAGCCCGACCGCGGTGACCGTGGCGAACGCGGTGAGCGCAGCGAGCGCCGCCCGCGCCGCGATGACGACAGCGACAGCGACGGCGACGTGTCCGCCGATGCCACGCCTGCCGACGACAACGTCGAAGCCTGAGGAGCACACCCATGTCCAAGTTTTTCCGCCGCCGCAAGTTCTGCAAGTTCACCGCCGAGGGCGTCACCGAGATCGACTACAAGGATCTCAACACCCTGCGCCAGAACCTCACCGAGACCGGCAAGATCGTGCCGAGCCGCGTTACCGGCAC
>DASRZM010000060.1:0-9519 GCA_035686365.1 Lysobacteraceae bacterium
GCTAGGTCTGTCGACTCCGCACCGTGATCACGCCGAGGATGGCGAGCAGCGTGCCCAGGAGGATCAGCGTGCCCAGGCGGCCTGCAGGAATGATGCTGGCTTCCGGCACAGGCCCCAGTCCCGGCCCCGGCCCTGGCGGCCCCACGGGTGGTTCAGGTCCTCCGCTGCAGGCCGTCACCTGGTTGTTGCTGAGCGTGACCGTACCGTTGCGGGCCAGCACCCGTCCATTCACGCTGGCGCTGTCGTTCAGGGTGATGCTGGTCAGCGCAAGGACATTGCCTGCCAGATCGGTGGTGGTGTCGAGGGTGGCGGAGCTGGTGACCTGCCACCAGACGCCGCATGCTTCGGCACCGTTCTGCAGAACCACCTCAGCACCCGGCGCCGTGATCAGGGAACTGGCCATCTGGAAGATGTAGACGCCCGTACCGTCCAGGGTGAGGGTGCCGACCAGACTACCCACATCCATGCAGTAGACACCGGGACCGAGCGTGAGCCCGCCCAGCAATCCGCCAGCGATCGGCGTGTCGCAGGTCCGGCCGGCGGCATCGTCATAGGCGATGGTCAGGTCGGCCTGCGCCTGCAGGGCCACGGCGTTGGCGACATGGAACGTCCCGCTGCCGGGCGCGATGGATCCCGGCGGAAAGCCGGTAATCGAGGAGCCGGGCGATACGCCGACACTGCCGGTGACGACGGTGGGTCCGATATTTGTCACCTCCTGGCCGCCTAGGACACCGAAATCCGCAGCGGTCCCGAGTGCCACGTTCTGAGCCGAGAGCGGAAGGGCAACGACGACCAGCATCAGCAGGCCGACGCCGCCGGCAATGGCGCGGCGGCCTGTGGAGGAGCAAAAGATCGAGGAGACGCGGCCCGGATTCGACCCGGCAGAGCAGTTGATGGCATTCATTGATGCGGTCCTGCTTGCTGGAAAGCACGCGCGCACCCCGCCACGCCGGGCGCACCTGGGCACTCAGGCTAGTCCCCCTGGTCAATAGAGGTCAAGTCCTACCCGCAGCCGGCGGCCGAGCCATCTGTGCGCTAGCGCACAAAACAGGGCGTCCGAGGAAGGATTGGAACCGAAACGTGAAGCCCCCGCTTCGACCGAATCTCCACCGGTCACTTGGGGCCGGCCCGGCGCGGCTCGGCGGCGCGCCCTGGCGCGTGGCACGACCGCTGTGGCCGGGTCGGCTCAGGCAAAGCCCTGGGCGTACTGATCGACGGTTCGCCGGTAACACTCGCAGGAGGCCGCTTCCAGCCCCGTGCGGTCGAGGACGCGGATCTCGCCGCGGCTGTAGCGGATCAGCCGCCGCCGCTGCAGGGCGCCGGCGGCGATGGTGACCGCGCTGCGCTGCACGCCAAGCATCTCGGCGAGGTAGCTGTGGGTAAGACGGAAGTGGTCGGCGTGGGCGCGGTCGTGGACCAGCAGCAGCCAGCGTGCCAGCCGCGGTTCGGCCTCGTGGAAGCGCGAGCAGGCGGCGGTCTGCGCCAACTGGGTCAGGGTCACGAACAGGTAGCGTCCGAGCGCGGCCCGCAGCGCGGGGAGGCTGCGCAGATCGCGCCGCAGTTGCGGGGCGTCGATCCGCAGTGCACTGCCGGAGCCCTGCACCACGGCGCGCAGCGCGACCTGGTCGATGCCCAGCAGCACCGTCGCGCCGAGCATGCCTTCGTTGCCGATCAGCGCGGCCTCGAGCGGCGGGTGGCCGTCGACCTCCACCACCAGCGAGATGAAGCCGACCAGCGGAAAGTGGATGTCGCGGATGCGCTGATCGGGCGCGGCGAGAACCTCGCCGAAGTGCAGGTGCTCCGGCACGCAGTTGCGCAGCAACCGCGCGCGCTGCCGTGGCGGCAGGGCGTCGATCAGGCGATTGGTGACTGGGGGCGGCGCAGCATCCGGCACTGGAGAATCCCGCAGCGCAGGGTCAGCCCGGATTGGCACGGAGCGCCGGCTGCAGGCGGGTCCGCGAGGGCAATGTACCTTGCCCGCATCGGTGCCACCGTTCGGTAACTCACACAGGATCAGCTCGGATCAGCGGTCTGCAGCGGAAGCGACGACCGGTCGGGCCCTGGCAGGGGTAGATAGGGCAGCAGCCGGTCGGTTTCCTTCTTCACGACCTCGTAGCATTCGCAGCTCAGCTGCTCCAGCCTGGGCCGGTCGAGCACGGTGATGTGGCCGCGGCTGTATTCGATGACGCCGACTTTCTGCAGCTTGCCGGCGGCGTCGGTGACGCCCTCGCGACGCACGCCGAGCATGTTGGCGATCAGCTCCTGGGTCATGCTCAGCTGGTTGGTGGGCAGCCGGTCCAGCGACAGCAGCAGCCAGCGGCACAGCTGCTGGTCGATCGAATGATGACGGTTGCAGACCGCAGTCTGCGCCATCTGGGTGATCAGCGCCTGGGTGTAGCGCAGCAGCAGATGCAGCAACTCGCCATGGCGGTTGAACTCGTCGATAAGGCGCTGGCCGAGCATCCGGTAGGCGGTGCCACCGCTCTGCACCAGCGCACGGCTGGGGGTGCTCTCGCCGCCCATGAACAGCGCCACCCCGATCAGGCCCTCGTTGCCGACCACCGAGATCTCGGCGGAGGCGCCGCTGTCCATCACGTACAGCAGCGACACGATCGAGTCGGTCGGGAAGTAGACGTGACGCATGGCGCCGCCGGACTCGTACAGGACCTTGCCGAGCGGCAATGGAATCGGCTCGAGATGGGGAAAGATCCGCTCCCTCACCTCGGGCGAAAGCGCCGCCAGCAGGTGGTTCTGCAGCGGCGAGGGATCCTCGGCGCGTACCGCGGGATGCGGCGTCGGCGGATGCTGGGTCGATTGGATCATGACGGCCACCGGCGTTTCCGGGTCGGCGGCGCATGCTGCCGCCGCCTGGAATTATACGCCGGTGGAAACCGGCCGCCATGTGCGATGAAGCACATGGCGGCGCGACCGGATCAGATTCGTCCCATCAGCAGCAGCACGATCACGATGACAATGACCACGCCCAGTCCGCCGCTGGGCAAGTAGCCCCAGGACCGGCTGTGGCCCCAGGTGGGCAGCACGCCGATCAGAGCCAGAACGAGAATGATGAGTAACACGGTGCCGAGCGACATGGCGATTCTCCTTGTGAGGTGGAATGGACCCGGTCAGCGATCGCTGCGATGGCCGTCTGAGCCGGCGGACCGATCCCTCGATGCGGGCTCAGAACTGGAAGCCGGAGCCGCCGAAAAGGCCGATCAAGCCGATCACGATCAGGTAGATCGCGACGATGTAGTTCAGCAGCCTCGGCATGATCAGGATCAGGATGCCGGCGATCAGCGAGATGATCGGGGCGAGGCTCAGTTGGATGTTCATGGCAGGCTCCTCGGGTGGGATGGAGATCGGATTGCGCCATGTCAGGGTGCGGGTGCACCTGGCAGGCTGCCAAGCGCGCCGTCGCAAGCGTGCCCGTCGGCCCATCAGCAGCGACACCACGAACAGGACCGGAGTGTCCAGCAGCTGACGCGACCCTAGCCGGTATTCCTGCGCCGGTCGGTGCGCCAGCACACCAAGCGCCGCGCCGCCGATGCGTGCGACAGCGAACCGACTGATCGATCGCAGCGGGCTGGCTTCATCGCTGCATCACGCATCGGCTAGTACCAATAACCGGACGCGAGCTGCTGCCCCACGACGGCCGGTGGACCGACGCGCCATCCCCTTTCCACGATTTCCCGGAGATCGCCATGAACGGCCCCATCCGCGACACCGCCGCCGTCGGCGAATCGATCGAGACGGAATCCGAAATCCATATCGACGATGACGACGGCCGCAACCAGAATCTTCCGCAGCCGAACTGAGCACCTAGCATGTCGATGCCGTTTGTCAGCCGGGCTCTCGAGACTGCCTGCTGGGTCGGCGCGGTAGTCCTGCTCGGCGTGTTCTTCGGCGGTCGCGCCTTCGGTGAGTTCGAGCGCCACCAGGCCGTCGCCTCGTTCACCACGATGCGCGCCGCGGCGCAAGTCGATGTCCCGAATCCGGCCGCCGTCGACGACGACCCTCGCAGCAACCGTCCCGGGATTGAGCCGTTCCTGCCGCACGCGGCAGGTGACGGCGCCGCACCGGCGACTCCGGACCAGCGCGAGTGGTCGCCAGAGCGGGTCCGCGACTACGCCGCCAGTGTCGCCGACCCTGCGCATGCCGGGTCCGCGCCGGTGGCGCTGCTGCGGATCGAGCGGGTCGGGTTGGAGGTGCCGGTGTACGCCGAAATCGACGAGCGCAACCTGAATCGTGGGGCTGCCCTGGTCGCCGGCACGGCCGCCCCCGAGGACGGTTCCGGCAACGTCGCCATTGCGGCGCATCGAGACGGCTACTTCCGGGCGCTGCGCAACGTCGCGATCGGCGACGTGCTGGAGCTGGAAAGCACGTCGCGGCGACGCGCCTACCGGATCACCGACATCTCGGTGGTCGAACCCACCGATGTCTCGGTATTGCAGGAGACCGCGGAACCCGCGGTCACGCTGGTGACCTGCTACCCGTTCTTTTTCGTCGGCAACGCTCCGCAGCGGTTCATCGTGCGGGCGCTGGCCGAGCAGTGAAGCGCGTCAGCGTCCCGGGTCGCCCGGACGGCTGCGCGAGGAAGGCGTTCGTCGAAAGCGGATGCCGATGGTTTTTCGATGCAGGAGAGTAGAGATGAAAACGATCATGATGAGTACACGCGTGGTACGGGTGCCGGTGCTGCTGCTCGCGCTGGCGTGCGCCGGTGCGGTCGCGGCGCAGGATCAGATGAATCCGAGGGATCAGGTCAATCCGGAGGTGCGGACCCAAAGCTGCGCCCAGGTCGACATCGACTGGAACCTGGAGCTGATTTCCCAGTACCCGCGGATTCCGGACGCCTGCCACGAGGTGGTGACCAGCAACGGCGTCAAGTGGGCCCGCTTCGAGGCGAACTTCGTACGGGTCAACCAGGATGGCTCGGTCACTTCCGACTTCCACGCTCCAAACGGGCGTTCGGTGGGCCGGTTCACGCTGATGCCGGCGCCGGGCCAGATGGTCACCCTGAGCGGGCGCAAGGTCGAGTTCAGTTCGCTGAGGCCCAACCAGCAGCTGAGCATGTACGTGCCGGAAGGCGCGACCGGCCTGTCGTTCGAGCCGGGCGTTCCGCCGCAACAGCATGGCCGGTTCGTGAGGTACGAGGAGCCGACTCCGGAGCCGGTGCAGTTCGCGCGCGCCGACCCGGAACCGCGCTACGACACACGGCTGCCGGACACTGCGGGTCCGCTGCCCTGGTTCGCACTCGGTGGCGTGCTGTCCCTGCTCGGCGCGGTCGGCCTGCGGGTCGGACGTCGCAACCGCTGACGCGTCGACAGCCTCGACACGTGACCTCCGCCCGGGAACGCCCCGGGCGGGGGTTCCGCGGCGGTCGCTGCGACGACGTGATGGAGTCGATCACCCCGGACGATGGCAAGGATTTCGTGACCCTGCGCGCCGATCCGGCGCCGCCCGAATGCCTGGCCTGACCGGCCTGCGGCCCAGCACATGCCCGGTATCCGTCGCGACCTGACCCTGCGTTTCCTGGCCGAGCCGACCGACGTCAACTTCGGCGGCAAGGTGTTCGGCGGGGCGGTCATGAAATGGATCGACCTGGCCGGCTATGCCTGCGCCACCGGCTGGAGCGGGCGCTACTGCGTGACCGCCTATGTCGGCGGCATCCAGTTCGAACGGCCGATCTCGATCGGTCAACTGATCGAGGTGCGCGCGCAGCTGATCCTGACCGGTACCACCAGCATGCACATCTGGGTGGAGGTGCATTCGCGCGACGTGCGCGCCGACGACTGGGGGCGCACGACGCAATGCCTGATGGTGTTCGTGGCCACCGGCGACGACGGCAGACCGGTCGCGGTGCCTGCTTTCGAACCGGAGTCCGATGAGCAACGCCGGCTCGCCGACTATGCCCGCCACATGAAATCGCTGTCGCTGCAACTGGAGCACGAGCGCCAGCGCTGGCTGCCGCCGGATCTGTCAGGGACCTGACCGGCCTCCGGTACCGGGCACACGCACGAGCGGGCCAAATCAGTCCGGGTTCGCATCGTCGGCGTGCAGCACCCGCTGCTGCATCTCGGTCAGATAGGCATCGAGCTCCGCAGTCGAGGTGAAGATCTCATTGACCGGCACCGCCTTGACGATGTCGAACACCTTGCGGATCTGCGGCTGCGGATTGACGATCAGGGCGCGGCCGTTGCGGTCGGACATCTGCCGGCGGGCCAGGAACAGCGAGCGCAGGCCGGCACTGGAGATGTAGTCCAGCGCCGTGACGTCCAGCACCAGCGTGGCGCCGGCGGGCAAGGCCGCCATCAGTTCATCGAGCTTCTGGTCGAACTCGCCGTGGGTGGCGGCATCGAGCTGGCCGCCCAGATGGACGATGGGCCGGTTGGTTTTCTCATGGTCGACCGACAGTTGCAGGCTCACGGCGTCACTCCTCGGTGGTCGGGCTCACAGGTCGAAGCCCAGTTCGAGCCGATTGTGTGTACCCATGCGTCGATATCGCGTGCGCTTGGCCAGGTGGGAGACCAGGTGCAGGCCCAGACCCCCGATCGGGGGAGGGCCGCCGGGCTCGGACAGTTCAGCACCGGGGTGCTCGAGCGGATTGAACTCGATGCCGTCATCTTCAATGACGATCTCTGCATGATCGTGGGTGATGGACCAATGAAGCCCAATCTGTCCGGCGCCCTGCACGGGCGCCTGGCCAGAAAAGCCGTGGCGTACGCAGTTGACCAGGATTTCCTCGATGGCGCAGCGGATCTCGGCAATTCGGGCGCCCGAGGCACCGACTTCGACGAACTGGCCCACGACCTCGTCCAGGGCGGTCATGGCGTCCTTCAGCCGCGGGGCGAAGCGCCGGACGCCGTCGCGCAGCACAGGGTCCCCGGCCGCGGCCGGCATGCCGCGATAGCACAGGGCCAACGCCGCCACGTCGTCGGCCCAAGGGCTGGGGCCGGCATGCGCGGTCAGCCGCGCCAGCAAGGCCTCCAGCAGCTGCCCGGGCGCCGGCCGGCCACTGTGGGCGCGTGCGGCCTGGTCCATCACCGCCAGCAGGCGCTCCTCGCCGAACAGCTCATCGTCCGCTTGGCCGCGGGCCTCGGTGATGCCGTCGGTCCAGGCCAGCAGCACGGCGCCTTCCTCCAGACGCGCCTCGAGCAGGGGATAGTCGGCTTCCGGGGCAAGCCCCAGCGCTGGACCGGTTTCGACCGGCATGACCGTGCAGGTGCCCCGCTGGAGCAGGGCAGGCGGGTCGTGACCGGCGCTGGCCAGGCGGATGGCGCCCGTCTCCAGGTGCACCACCGCCGCCAGCAGCGTGACGAACAGGCCGGTCTCGTTGCCGGCGCACAGCTCCCGGTTGAGCAACCGGAGCAAGCCCGCCGGATTGCGCTCGTGCAACGGCTGGGACTTGGCCAGGGTGATCACCCTGGCCATCAGCAGTGCGGCGGGGATGCCCTTGTCGGCGACATCGCCGATCAGGAAGGCGATGTGGTCCTCGTCGGGCAGGAACCAGGTATACAGATCCCCACCGACGCTCTGGGCCGGCGTGAGCGTGGCGGCCAGTGCCGCGCGCCCGGAGCGGTCCGCGAACTCCGTTGCCGGCAGCAGCGAGACCTGCAGCCGCTGTGCGATTTCCAGTTCGCTGTCGAGCCGCTGGCGCTCGGCAGTGGCCACGCGCAGCTCCTCGATATGCGCGCGCAGGTCTTCGCGGATGCGCGAGAACGCGTCGCTGAGCCGGCCGACCTCGTCGCGACCGGGGCCTGGCGGCAGCTCGAAGTCGAGCCGGCCCTTGGAAATGCGCTCGGCCGCCCGAGTCAGGGTACCCAGCGGTGCCAGCGACCGCCGCAGGAACAGGTACAGCGGCGCCCCGACCACTGCCACCACCGCCAGCACCAGCGCCAGCGCCAGCCAGGCCAGCTCCCGGACCTCGGTCAGTACCTCGCCCTCGGAGACCGCCAGGCTCAGCATCCACTGGGTATCGCTGACCGGCGCGAAGAAGTAATGCGTCCACTGCTGGGTGGTCAGCGACCAGGCGCGCACCGCGCTCGGCTCGCCCTTTGCGATCAGGTCCGAAACGGTCTGCAGGGCGGGATCGCCGCTGTCGCGGCCGAATTCGGCCCCGATGGCCTCCACGAACGGGATCCGCTCGTGGGCCAGGGTCAAGCCGCTGTGTCGGTCGATGACGGTGGCGAAGGCGCCCTCGCGGCGCGGCAGTCGCTGCAGCAGTTCGCGCAGCCAGCCCAGCCGCAACTGCACCCGGGCCACCCCCATGACGCCATCGGCGCCGGTGATCGGCGCGGTGAAGTCGACGACCCAGCGGCCCTGCGTGTCGATCCCGGCTTCGCCCCAGCAGCCGACCGGGCAGGCCCGGCCGCGCCCGAACCAGTCCAGTCCGGGGTAGTCGGGCTCGGTCGTGGCCAGGTCGGAGCGCTCCACCGCGTCGCCCGCGCGGTGGTACTGGGGTGCGTACAGACCCGGACTCATGGGCCCGCGCCCGGGGGCATAGGCCACTGCGACAGAGACCAGGTGCGGGCTGGCGAGCAGGGTTTCGCGGGCCAGCGCATCGGCCAGCACCGGGTCGTCGGGAAAACGCCTCAGGGTCCGCGCCAGTGAGCGGACCGCCGATCGCACCTCCTCCAGTTGGGTGGCGACCTCGGCGGCTGCGGCCTTGGTCAGCGCCTGCGAGGCGGCCGCCTCGTTGAGCAGCACGCGCTCGCGGGCGAGGCCGAACAGCACGGTCCCGACCGCGAGCAGGGCAAGCACCAGCGCCGTGACGACCCACAGCGACTGTCTGGCTGCGATGGTGCGAAAACCCTTCACGTAGGCTCCCCGTGGCGCCCGGGCCGGTGCAGCCATGATCCTGCCGTTCCCGGTGTGCAGGTTCCATGGCGACGCGCCCTGGCAGCCACGCATGGCCACCCGGGCTGCCCGGGACCGCGCCGGGAGCGCACCAACGCTGTTTCTCGAGTTGACTTCACATGCACGCGACGGGACAATAAGCGGCTCTTTGTTCGGAGGGATACCCAAGCGGCCAACGGGGGCAGACTGTAAATCTGCTGGCTTACGCCTTCGGTGGTTCGAATCCACCTCCCTCCACCACCGCAACACACTGCCAGCAGTCCGGTGCCTGTGCGGGAGTAGTTCAATGGTAGAACCTCAGCCTTCCAAGCTGATGGTGCGGGTTCGATTCCCGTCTCCCGCTCCATTGACGCTACCGCGGTGCCGCTGCAGCGAATCACCGCTCACGTAGCTCAGTCGGTAGAGCACTTCCTTGGTAAGGAAGAGGTCACTGGTTCGATTCCAGTCGTGAGCACCAATCCAGTTGGCCGGTCCGTTTTCCGGCGCATCACCACGAAAAACTCCACGGAGTCTTCAGGCATGGCAAAGGGTAAGTTCGAGCGCACCAAGCCGCACGTGAACGTGGGCACGATCGGCCACGTCGACCACGGCAAGACGACGCTGACGGCGGCGCTGACGAAGCTCGGAGCCGAGCGGTTCGGCGGCGAGTTCAAGGCCTACGACCAG
>DASRZM010000061.1:0-15571 GCA_035686365.1 Lysobacteraceae bacterium
GGCTCCAATGCCGAACCCGGCCTCGACTGCCGATCGCATCGGCGTTCTGGCCACCTATCCTGTCTGTGGCCCCTCCCTGGATCATGACAGCGCACCGGTCGCGGTTGAGGTGTCGCAGGCAGAGTTGCCGCACGCAGTGCAATACCACTACCGGATCGATTTCCAACTGGTGCCGCCGCCGGAGGGCACTGTCTGCCCGGGAACGCTGCCGGCGCCGATCGGGTTTCTGATCGACGTCGGCCCCCTGCCGCCCGGAATCCATACGTTTGACACGCGTGGCCACACCCAGGGCGTCGAAACCACCCGGGCGGACTCTACCGTCGTCGTTAACCCTTGGCCCGGACTCACCGTGTCCGGCGTCTGGTATGCGCCCGAGCAGTCGGGGCGCGGCGTGTTCGTGAACCGCTTCATGACATCGATCGAGTCGCTGGCACCGCCCGATATCGCGGTCATCTGGGCCACGCACGATGCGGCGGGGCGGGCCGACTGGGCAGTCGCGGCGGGGAGGCTGGACGACAATCACTTCGAAGCTGCAGCGATCAGCACCGAAGGTCCCGCGCTGAGTCCGGCGCCCGCGGCGCTGGCGACCGTGACATGGGGCAGGCTTTCGTTCGAATACCGCGGCTGCGGGTCCGCGCGGCTCGAATGGGATGCACTCGACCCTGGCGTGGCCGACGGCAGCGTCAACCTGGTCCAGCTAGTGCGCCCGGACGGTACGGGCGAGTGCGAGATCGGGCGCCATACCAGACTTCAGCCGGCCATATGGCCGGATCGCCGTTGATCGGCCAAGAGCAGACACTCGAACGCCGCAACGTACTGCAGACTGGTTTGCGACTGATCTGACGAGTTGGCTTGGTCATCCTCACGAGTGTCGATGCGCGATACCCCAACTGGATCCGCCTCGACGCGAGTGCCGCTGTCCGGGATCGCTTGCGGGGACGTACGCGCCATGGATGGCGCGTAAGAGCCTACAGGGACGTACTCGCGGCGATCCCCGCAAGCGATCCCGGACAGCGGCACGCCCTACAGCGCGAATCGGGGCGCCGCCTCCGACGCCGCACCGCCGGGCGGTCCCGTCTTGCCGAGAACGTTTGCGGCAGTGCAGCATGGGCGCGCATAATCGGGCGATCGGACGGTCGCGATCGCGGCCCGGCAACGCATCGCATCGCAGGAGAGATCCATGACCCAGGTTGTCATCGCGGGCGCCAAGCGCACGCCCATCGGTTCGTTCCAGGGACAGTTCACCGGGATTCCGGCCACGAAGCTCGGCAGCGTCGCCATCGAGGCCGCGCTGACGCAGGCCGGCATCGAGGCCAAGGACGTGTCCGAGGTGTTCATGGGCTGCGTGCTGCCCGCCGGCCTCGGCCAGGCCCCCGCCCGCCAGGCCGCGCTCGGCGCCTCGATCCCCGCCAGCGCCGGCTGCACCACCATCAACAAGGTCTGCGGCTCGGGCATGAAGGCGATCATGCTCGGCCACGACCTGATCCGCGCCGGCTCCGCCGGCATCGTCGTGGCCGGCGGCATGGAGTCGATGACCAACGCCCCGCACCTGCTGCCCTCGGGCCGCAGCGGCATCCGCTACGGCAGCGGCCAGATCATCGACCACATGGCCTGGGACGGACTGACCAACCCCTACGACCAGCAGGCCATGGGCGTGTTCGGCGAGATGTGCGTGGACAAGTACGGGTTCACCCGCCAGGAGCAGGACCAGTTCGCTTCCGAGAGCGTGCAGCGCGCGCTCGAGGCCGTCGCCGGCGCGTTCAGTGACGAAATCGCCGCGGTCGAGGTCAGCGACCGCCGCGGCAACAAGACCCTGGTCGCTACCGACGAGGAGCCGGCACGCTGCGACCTGGGCAAGATCCCGAGCCTGCGTCCGGCTTTCAGCAAGGAAGGCACGATCACCGCGGCCACCTCCTCGAAGATCTCCGACGGCGCCGCGGCCGTCGTGCTGTTGTCCGACGTCGACGCCAAGGCGCGCGGCCTGACCGTGCTTGCGCGCGTGGTCGCCCACAGCACCCACTCGCAGGCACCGGAGTGGTTCACCACCGCCCCGGTCGATGCCATCGGCAAGGTGCTCGCAGCCGCCGGCTGGAAGGCGGAGGACGTCGATCTGTTCGAGGTCAACGAGGCCTTCGCCTGCGTGGCGATGGCGCCGATGCGCGAGTTGGGCATCGACCGCGCCCGGCTCAACGTCCACGGCGGCGCCTGCGCCCTGGGGCATCCGATCGGCGCCACCGGAGCTCGGATCACGGTGACCCTGATCCATGCGCTCAAGGCCACCGGCGGCAGGCGCGGCGTGGCCGCGCTTTGCATCGGCGGCGGCGAGGCCACCGCTTTGGCCATCGAACTGGCCTGACCGGCCGGCGATTTGACATTTGTGCACGACGCCGGCCAGCATGTTCGGCGCTGTCTGCGCGATTCCGCACCGAAGTTCGTCCACCCCGGGGAGAGGGAACATGAAGATCGATGTGAGCAAGACCGTACTGGCCCTGGCCATCGCCGTTTCGATGACCGCCTGTTCGCCGCGCGAGGAAGAGTCGGCCGAGCAGAAGGTCGAGGAGGCCGCCGCCGCCGCCGACCAGGCCGCCAAGAAGGCCGCAGCCGCCGCCGAGCAGGCCGCCCAGGAGGCCGCAGCCAAGGCAGAAGCGGCCGCTGCCGCGACCGAGGCCGCCGTCGAGGAAGCCGCAGCCGAAACCGAGGAGGCCCTGGAGGCCGCCGAGGAAGCGGTCGAGGACGCGGCCGAAGAGCTCGAGGAAGAAGTCGAGGGGGACGGCTGATCCGGCTGCCGCCCGAGTTGCCCGGAAGGCGCGCCCCAGGGCGCGCCTTCTGCTTTGCGGTGGCCGCCGCATCCGCGCTGTGCTTACATTGCGCGACCCCGTGACCGCGATGCCCGATGCCCGTACTGCGTAGCCACCTGGATGCCGCCTCGGCAGAGTTCCGCGAGAACCAGGCGCACCACCGCACCCTGGTCGAGGACCTGCACGCACAGCTGGCGAGCGTCGCACTGGGGGGCGGCGAGCGCGCCCGCGAGAAGCACCTGGCGCGCGGCAAGCTGCTGCCGCGTGATCGTGTCACCGCCCTGCTCGACCCGGGTTCGCCGCTGCTCGAGCTCTCGCCCATGGCCGCGCACGGCATGTACGAGGGACAGGCGCCGGGCGCCGGCCTGATCACCGGCATCGGCCGCGTGCAGGGCCAGGAGGTCGTGGTGGTCGCCAACGACGCCACGGTCAAGGGCGGCACCTACTTCCCGGTCACGGTCAGGAAGCACCTGCGGGCGCAGGAGATCGCGCTGGAGAACCGGCTGCCGTGCGTCTACCTGGTCGACTCCGGCGGCGCCTTCCTGCCGCTGCAGGACGAGGTGTTCCCGGACCGGGACCATTTCGGCCGCATCTTCTACAACCAGGCGCGGCTGTCGGCGCTGAACATCCCGCAGATCGCCGTGGTCATGGGATCGTGCACGGCGGGCGGCGCCTACGTGCCGGCCATGTGCGACGAGAGCATCATCGTGCGCGAACAGGGCACGATCTTCCTGGGCGGCCCGCCGCTGGTGAAGGCCGCCACCGGCGAGGTCGTCGACGCCGAGGCGCTGGGCGGCGCCGATGTGCACACCAGCGTGTCGGGCGTGGTCGACCACTATGCCGAGAACGACGGCCACGCGCTGGCGATCGCACGCGAGATCCTCGGCCACCTGAACCGGCGCAAGCCCATGCCGCTGGCGCTCGCCGAGCCGGCCGAGCCGCTGTACCCGGCCGAGCAGCTCTACGGCATCGTGCCCACCGACACCCGCCGCCCGTTCGAGATCCGCGAGGTGATCTCGCGGCTGGTGGACGGTTCGGCATTCCACGAGTTCAAGGCGCGCTACGGCAAGACCCTGGTCTGCGGCTTCGCGCACCTGTACGGGTACCCGGTCGGCATCGTGGCCAGCAATGGAATCCTGTTCTCCGAAAGTGCGCTCAAGGGCACCCACTTCATCGAGCTGTGCAACCAGCGCAACATCCCGCTGGTGTTCCTGCAGAACATCACCGGCTTCATGGTGGGACGCAAGTACGAGAACGCAGGCATCGCCAAGGACGGGGCCAAGATGGTCACGGCGGTGGCCTGCTCGCACGTGCCGAAATTCACTGTGATCATCGGCGGCAGCTTCGGCGCCGGCAACTACGCCATGTGCGGCCGCGCCTATGGCGGGCGATTCGTGTGGATGTGGCCCAACGCGCGCATCAGCGTGATGGGCGGCGAGCAGGCCGCCAGCGTGCTGGCCACGGTCCGCCGCGACAGCCTGGAAGCGGCGGGCAAGGCCTGGACCGCGCAGGAGGAGGACGCCTTCAAGGCCCCGATCCGCGCGCAGTACGAGCAACAGGGCCACCCCTACTACGCCACCGCTCGGCTCTGGGACGATGGCATCATCGATCCTGCCGACACGCGTCGGGTGCTGGGCCTGGCGCTCTCGGCCAGCCTCAATGCGCCGATCGAGCCCGGGCGCTACGGCGTGTTCAGGATGTGACCGGGCGGCGGTACCGTTTCAACGGGCAGGCAACACGAATCGTGGGGGAGTTCCGGGGGCCATGGATCCACTGCTGTCCACTGCCATCATCGTCCTGCTGCTGGTCACCAACGCGGTGACGCTGATCCTGCTGCTGCGCGGCCGCGGGCTCAGTACGCTGCCCACGCGCGAGCAGTACCGCGAACTGCACCCGCAGTCGATCGACCACCTGGGCCGCCTGCGCTGCCACCAGTGCAGTTCGACCACGATCCACGTCGACTGGAAGGCCTTCGACATGGGCCTGAACATCCACAGCTGCAACCACTGCGGCATCCGCCTGTACAGGACCTGAGATGCCTGGCGCCCCGACCCTCGCCGTGCAGGTGTGCGATGCCGTCGCCACGCTGACCCTGAGCCGCCCGGAGGTTCACAACGCCTTCGACGCCGGCCTGGTGGCGGAGCTGACCGATGCGCTGCAGCAGGTCGGTCAGCGAAAGGACGTGCGTGCCGTGGTGCTGACCGGCGCCGGTTCGTCCTTCTCGGCCGGCGCCGACCTGAACTGGATGAAGTCGATGGCCGCCGCCGGGGAAGCCGAAAACCGCGAGGATGCAGCCCGGCTGGCGCTTCTGATGCGCGTGCTCGACACGCTGGACAAGCCCACCATCGCGCGCGTCAACGGCGCCGCATACGGCGGCGGGGTCGGCCTGGTTGCCTGCTGCGACGTGGCCATCGCCAGCCGCAGCGCCCGCTTCGGCCTCACCGAAGTGTGCCTCGGCCTGGTGCCGGCGGTGATCTCTCCCTATGTGGTCGCGGCCGTGGGCGTGCGCCACGCGCGACGGCTGTTCCTGACGGCCGGGATGTTCGATGCCGACGAGGCCGAGCGCATCGGCCTGGTGCATCGTGCCGTGGAGCCGGAAGTGCTCGATGAGGCCGTCCGCTCCGAAGTGGACCGGATCCTCGATGCCGGCCCGGTGGCCGTCCGGGAAGCCAAGGCACTGCTGCACCGGCTCGCCGGACCCGATGCCGCGCGCCGCGACGCGCTCGACCGGGACAACGCGGAGCTGATCGCGCGCCTGCGCGTGTCCGAGGAGGGCCAGCAGGGCCTGGCCGCGTTCTTCGACACGAAGCGCCCGCCCTGGGTACGATGAGCGGCCGCGCGACCGGGTCACACGCGGTGTCGCCGCGCCGTCCTGCCCGCCGTGCGCGCGGATCGGGCACGCAGATGGCCGGATCCGATCGCCTCCGGCACCGTCGGCTCCGGACCTGTGCCGGAGCCAACGAGTCCGGGTGAGTCCGGGTGAGTCCATGATGGACTTGTCCGGACCTTCCCCTAGAATCCGCGGATGTTCTCCAAAGTACTCATCGCCAATCGCGGCGAGATCGCCTGCCGCGTCATGCGGACCTGCCGCCGGCTCGGCATCGCCACGGTGGCGGTCCACTCCAGCGCCGATGATGCGGCCTTGCACGTGCGCGAGGCCGACCAGGCCCGAGCCATCGGCGGGGCGGCGCCGTCGGACTCCTACCTGTGCGGCGAGCGCATCGTCGAGGCCGCGCGCGCGACCGGCGCCGAGGCCATCCACCCCGGCTACGGCTTCCTGTCCGAAAACGCCGACTTCGCCGAGGCGGTCGTGCAGGCGGGCCTGGTGTTCATCGGCCCGGACCCGGCCTCGATGCGCAAGATGGGATCCAAGGCCGGCGCCAAGACGCTGATGGATGGACGCGGCGTGCCGGTGGTCCCCGGCTATACCGGCCAGGACCAGGATCCCGCGCTGCTGGCGCAGGAGGCTGCGCGCATCGGTTTCCCGCTGATGATCAAGGCCGCCCACGGTGGCGGCGGCAAGGGCATGCGCATCGTGCGCGATGCGGACGGCTTCGCCGAGGCACTGGCCTCGTGCCAGCGCGAAGCGCGCGGCGCGTTCGGGCGCGACCGGGTGCTGCTGGAACGGTACGTGGAGCGGCCGCGCCACATCGAGTTCCAGATCTTCGGAGACCGGCACGGCAACCTGATCCACCTGAACGAACGCGAGTGTTCGGCGCAGCGGCGCTACCAGAAGGTCATGGAGGAATCGCCCTCGCCTTTCCTGGATCCGGATCTGCGGCAGGCCATGGGCCAAGCCGCAGTCGCTGCCGGGCGGGCCATCGACTACGTCAACGCCGGCACGGTGGAGTTCATCGTCGCGCCCTCCGGCGAGTTCTGGTTCATGGAAATCAACACGCGGCTGCAGGTGGAGCACACCGTCACCGAGATGACGACCGGATTGGACCTGGTCGAATGGCAGCTGCGGGTAGCCGCAGGCGAGGCACTGCCGCTGGCGCAGGAACAGGTGCGCAGCGACGGCCACGCGATCCAGGTGCGCGTATACGCCGAGGATCCGGATCAGGGTTTCCTTCCCGGCTCCGGGCGGCTGCGGCGACTGCGGCTTCCGGACACCGGTCGCGGCGTACGCGTGGATGCCGGCGTGGAGGAAGGCGACGAGGTCACGGTGCACTACGATCCGATGATCGCCAAGCTCATCGTGCACGCCGGCGATCGCAACGGCGCGCTCGCCCGCGCGGCCGATGCGCTGCGCGCGTTCGATGTCGTGGGCCCGAAATCCAACCTGGCGTTCCTGGAGCGGCTGCTCGCCCATCCGGTGGTCGTGGCCGGCGAGATCCACACCGCCTACCTGGACGAGCACCTGGACGAATTCCTGGAAGCCGGCGAGTCGCCGCCTGCACTGGCGGTGGCTGCGGCCGCGGCGATGCTGCTGGAAGCCGAACGCGAAACCGCGCTGGCGCGCTCGGCCCCGGGCCCGGACCCGCATTCGCCCTGGTCGATCGCCGATGGCTGGAGGCTCGCCCATGCCAGCAGGCAGACGCTGGCGATGGGCTGGCGCGAGGCACGGATCGAGTTCGATGTGCTCGGACACCCGGACCACTTCACACTGGATCACGCAGGCGCGACCATGGCCATTCGCGTCAAGGCCAGGCGGGCCGATGCCGTGGTGCTGGACGTGGACGGGGTCACGCACCGGATCCCGGCGCGCCCCAGCGGCGAGGACCTGCTGGTGCACTGGCAGGGCCGCCACCGGTTCCACCCGGTCAGTGCATTCCTGGCCGAAGCCGCGGCCGATGAAGGCACCGACCTGGTCCGCGCGCCGATGCCCGGACGCGTGGTCGCGCTGCACGTCGCCCAGGGCGAGGCAGTCGATGCGGGCGCGCCGCTGCTGGTGATGGAGGCGATGAAGATGGAGCTGACGCTGCGGGCACCGCAGGCGGGCACCGTCGCCGAGGTCCGCAATGCGGCCGGAGACTTCGTCGAAGCCGACACGGTGCTGGTCCGAATGGAGGGTTCATAGCATGCACGCCAGGACGATCTTCGCTGTCGCACTGGTATCCGGGTTGTGCGGCTGCCAGCGCACGCTGCTGCAACAGGCCCCCGCGCAGGCCGGCTGCGATGCGCGACTGGTCGGGCTGTGGCTGTCGGTCGACGAGTCCGGACGCACAGGCGAGATGCGCGCGCGCGTTGGAGAAGACTGCACGCTGG
This sequence comes from Lysobacteraceae bacterium, assembly GCA_035686365.1. Classification (GTDB taxonomy): domain Bacteria; phylum Pseudomonadota; class Gammaproteobacteria; order Xanthomonadales; family Xanthomonadaceae; genus DASRZM01. Next base: position 8,007 of record DASRZM010000061.1, read on the forward strand.
ACCTGGACGAGGAGCAGGCCGACAGCCGCCGCAGCCACCCGCAGACGCGGCTGGCCACGGCCGAGCTGGGCTCGAGCACCATCCTGTGGGTGGACGGCGCCTGGGGCAGCCAGACCCAGTCGGTTGACGCGACCGTGCTCGATGCCGCCGGCAGCGTGTACGTGTTCGAGTACGCGGTCGAGGCCGACGCGCTGACGTTGTGGCCCCCGGACCACGTGCACATCGCCCACGCCATCATCGACGGCGACATCGAGGGTGCCACGCTGAAGGTCGATTCCGACCTGGTCAGCCGCCTCGACGGCGACCCGGCCGAGCTGCGCGAGGCACTTCAGCGATCCGGGCTGTTCGACCGCGGACAGCCGCTGCGTTTCCAGCGCGAGGCCGGCGATCCATGAGCGACTCGGTGCGCGTCGTCGAGGTCGGCCCCCGCGACGGCCTGCAGAACGAACAGCGCGTGATCCCCACGGCGACCAAGATCGCCCTGATCGACCGCCTGACCGATGCGGGACTGCCGGTGATCGAGGCGACCAGTTTCGTCAGCCCCAGGTGGATCCCGCAGCTGGCCGATGCCGCCGAGGTCTATCGCGGGATCCGCAGGAAGCAAGGCGTGCGCTACCCGGTGCTGGTGCCCAACGAGAAGGGCTATGCCAGGGCCCGGGAGGTCGGGGCGCGGGACATCGCCGTGTTCACGGCCGCCAGCGAGGCCTTCAACCGGCGCAACATCAACGCCTCGATCGACGAATCGATCGAGCGCTTCGAGCCCGTGATCGCGCAGGCGCGCGGCGACGGGGTGAGTGTGCGCGGCTATGTCTCGACCGTCCTGGGCTGTCCCTACCAGGGCGAGGTCCCGGTGGCCGAGGTCGTGCGCGTGGCAGCGCGCCTGCATGCGATGGGCTGCTACGAGGTCTCGCTGGGCGACACCATCGGGATCGGCACCCCCGTGGCCGCGCGCCGGCTGCTGCAGGCGGTCGCCGCCGAGGTGCCGATGGCGGCACTGGCGGTGCACTTCCACGACACCCGCGGGCAGGCCCTGGCGAACGTCCTGGCCTGCCTGGAGGAAGGCGTGCGGGTGGTCGATGCCTCGGTCGCGGGCACCGGAGGCTGCCCCTACGCGCGCGGCGCCACCGGCAACGTGGCGACCGAGGACCTGGTGTACATGCTGCACGGCATGGGCATGGAAACCGGCGTCGACCTGGACCGGCTGATCGAGGTCGGCCTGTGGCTCAGTGGCGAGCTGCAGCGCGACACCGGCAGCAAGGTCGCCCGCGCGGCAGCGTGAGCCCGGCTGCGGCAACGCTGGCACGTGCGCACGCCCTGTACCAGGGCGGCCGCTACCGGGAGGCGCTGGCGCTGCTGGCACCGAGCCTGGCCGGCGAGCGCGCGTCCGGGCAGGTACTGGCACTGGCCGCCAACGCCGCGATCAAGCTCCACGACTACGAACGCGCGATCGGCTGCGTGGCGGCCCTGCTCGAACGCTCCCCTGGCGAGGCCCGGCTCCGGGCAACGCTGGCCACGCTGCACAACAACCGCGGCGGACGTCGGCGCGAGCAGGAACGGCCTGCCGAGGCGCTGTCCGATTTCGACCGCGCCCTGGAGCTGGCACCGGACCATGCCCAGGCGCATTTCAACCGGGCCCTGGCGCTGCTCGACCTGGGCCGCGATCCGGAGGCCGTCCTGGTGCTGCAGCGGCATCTGCAGCTCGCGCCCGGAGATCCGGCGGCGCGGGTCCGGTTGGCCCGGGCGTGCTGGCGGCAAGATGGCGCCGAAGCGGTCTCGCAACTGGCCCACGTGCGCGATCCGGAGTACCTGGAGCCGGCGCTGGCCGTGGCCGACGAGTTGGGCCGTCACGGCGAACCGCAGGCCTCGGCCGCGTATGCCGCACTCGCACCGCTGGCCGCCGCCGGGCAGCGTTCGCCGGGCCTGCGTGCAACGCTCGGACAGGCGCTGTCGCTGCCCTCGATCCTGCCATCGGCATCCGCCGTCGAACAGGTGCGCGATGCCTGGCGGGCGGGGCTCGCGCGCCTGGAAGCGGACTGGACCCCGCAGTTCCTGCGCAGCTGCGAGCCGCGGCTTTCGCAGCTGGCATGGAGCAATTTCCTGCTCGCCTACCAGGGCCGCGACGATCTGCCCCTGCAGTCGCGCTTTGCCGCGCTGATCGGACGCGCAGTGGAGGCGTTCCGGCCGCAGTGGCGGGAGCCGCCGGCAGTGCCTGCGCGCCGCACCGCGCGCATCGGGCTGCTGTCCTCGTTCTGGCGCGAGTGCACGGTCGGCGCCTATTTCGGCGGCTGGATCGACTGGCTCGCGGACGCAGGCTACGAGGTGTTCGTGTACCAGCTCGGCCCCCTGCGCGATGCGACCACCGATCGCCTCGCAGCGGTGGCTGCACGCTTCCACTTCCACCACGGCGACCTGGAGTCCCTGGTCGAGCGACTGCGCGAGGATGCGCTGGACCTGCTCGTGCTGCCCGAACTGGGCATGGACCCGCGGCTGACGCCGATCGCGGCGCTGCGCAGCGCCCGGCGCCAGCTGGTCGCGTGGGGTCACCCGGTGACGACCGGATTCGAGACCTTCGACGGCTACATGAGCTGCGCCGACATGGAGCCCGGGGACGCCGCGGCGCACTACTGCGAACGGTTGCGCACGCTGCCGGGCCTGGGCGTCGGCTACCGGTTGCCCGAACTGCCGCCGCCGACCGGGCGCTCCGACCTCGGACTGCCGGAAGGCCCGCTGGTTCTGCTGCCGCATTCGATGTTCAAGCTGCATCCGGACCTGGACCCGGTGATGGCGGAGCTGGCACTGCGCGTGCCTGCCGTTCGCTACGTCCTGTTCGAAGGAGAGCTGCCGCAATGGCGCGCCCGCTTCGAAGCGCGCCTGGGTGCCGCGTTCACGGCCGCCGGCGCCGGCGAGCCGGCACTGGTCTGGCTCGCACGCACCGATCGCAGCCGGTACCTGGCGATCAACCGGGCCTGCGACCTGATGCTGGATCCGCCGCACTTCAGTGGCGGCAATACGGCGATCGACGCGCTCGCATGCGCCCTGCCGGTGGTGACCTCGCCGGGCCGGTTCATGCGCGGTCGCCAGAGCATGGCAATGCTCCGGCGGATCGGACTGGACGGGGAGCTGTGTGCGCACACCACGGCCGGAATTGCCGGACTGGCCACCGGCGTGCTCGAGACGGACGGGTACAGGCACGAGCTGGCACGTTCCATTGGCGAACGCGCAATTGAACTGTTCGACGCCGAAGCCGTGCGCGCGCGCTTTCTGGATCTGATCGCGGAGTGCCTGTCAGCCTGAGCGATCCGGCTGCGTGCGCCGCGCCGGCTTCGGACATGCACCGGTTCCCCGCGGGTGTATGCTGGTCGTCCGAGCCGCAGGCGGTGCCCGACCCCGGAGCGCCGACCCGCACCCGGACCCGGCTGCGGGGGAGCCCATGGCCAGCGCCGAATTCCAGCGAGAGCTGAACGGTCCGCCACCCGAACCGGGCGGCGACACCCTGCGCACGGCCGACGCCGACAGCGTGATCGCGCGCATCCAGTCGGTGATCGGACTGCTCAATCCCGGGTCCACGCAGGTCCAGATGCTGCGCGATGCGCTCGCGACGCTGCGCACGCTGCGCGACGATGCCGACTCGGTCACGCAGCGTTTCCTCGGGCTGATCAACGCCGTGCCCGACGCCGTGACCGTGATCGACATCGAGGGCAACGTGCTGGAGGCCAACGATGCCGCCTGCCGCACCTACGGCCGGACCCGCGCCGAACTCACCCGCCTGACGATCTGGGACCTGAACGCCGACGCCCCACCGGATTGCATGCAGCAGATCGCGGCGGATTTCGCAGTCGGCGACGTGTTCACCATCGAAGCCTGGAACACGCGCGGGGACGGCTCGCGCTTTCCGGTCGAGGTGCATTCGTCGGTATTCCTGGACCGCGGCGAATGGCGCGTCATCGCGGTCGCCCGTGACATCACCCAGCGGCGCGCCGCCGAGGACGAGATCCGCGCCTCGGAGGCGCGTTACCGCTCGCTGCTGCAGGTGATGGACAAGGGCATCCTGGTCCAGGATGCGCAGGGGCACGTCATCTCGGTCAACCCGGCAGCGTGCCGCATCCTGGGCCAGAGTGAGGACGAGTTCAAGGACCCGGACAACCGCTGGCTGCAGTGGTACGTCGTCGCCGAGGACGGGCGACCGGTCGCGCGCGACGACATGCCGGCTTTCCGTGCGCTCAGGGAAGGGCGGACCCAGGATTCGACCGTGCTCGGCGTCTACAACCGCCGCGGCGACCGCTACGTGTGGCTGGATGTCACGTCCACGCCGCAGTTCCGGGACGGCGGGTCGGCCCCGTTCCAGGTGATCTCGACCTTCAGCGACATCACCGGCCTGAAGCGCGACAGCGAGCTGTTCGTCCAGACCCAGGCGCTGGCGCGGATCGGCGGCTGGGAATGGATGCCCCAGGACGGCGAACAGATGTACTGGACGCGCGAGGTGCACCGGATCCTCGAGCTCGATCCGGCGACCCCCACGGATCTGGAATCATTCATCGCGCACATCGCCCCGGTGGACCGTGCCAGGGTGCGCGCGATCTTCGCCGATGCACGCCAGCGCGGCGGTGCATTCGAGTTCGAGGGGCGGATCGTGACCGGGCGCGGAAACTCGCGCTGGATCCGGCTGCTCGGCAGCGCCGCGCTGCGGGACAACCTGCCGTTCCGTGCCAGCGGCACGCTGCAGGACATCACCTCGGCGCGCCTGCGCGAGGAAGAGCTGCAACGCCAGGCCCTGACCGACCCGTTGACCGGCCTGCCCAACCGCGATTCGATCCTGGACCGTATCGGGCTGACGCTGGCGGATCGGGAGTCCGCCTGTGCGGTGCTGTACGTCGATCTGGACCGGTTCAAGGTGATCAATGAACTGGTCGGCCACACGGCGGGCGATTCCCTGCTGGTCGCCGCTGCCCGCAGGCTGCGCGAGTGCGTGGGCACGCGCGCGACGGTGGCGCGGTTCGGAGGAGACGAGTTCCTGGTGCTGGTCGAGAGTGGTACACGCGAGGACGTCGAGCAGCTGGCCGAACGCGTGGTGGTCGCGTTCGGCACGCCGTTCCGCTACGGGGATGAGGAGTTCTCCATCACCACCTCGGTCGGCCTGGCCATGAGTCCGGAGCACGGGGACAACGCGCACCAGCTCCTGCAGAGTGCGGACACGGCCGCTGCCGAAGCCAAGCGGCGCGGGCGCAATGCATGGCACATGTTCTCCTCGGTGCTGGCCGACCGCCTCTCCGACCGTCTGCGCATCGAATCGCAGCTGCGCAAGGCACTGGAACTGGGCGAATTCCGGCTCGTCTACCAGCCGCAGGTCGATCTGGCCACCGGCCGGCCCTGCGCGGCCGAGGCGCTGATCCGCTGGCACAACCGGGTGCTGGGCGAAATGCGGCCCGACCGCTTCATCGCGCATGCGGAGAACACCGGCGACATCGTACGCATCGGCGCCTGGGTGATCCGCGAGGCATGCAGCCAGATGGCGCGCTGGTGCGCCGAAGGCGCCGCCGTGGAAAGAGTGGCCGTCAACGTCTCGTACCGGCAGTTTCTCAGCGAGGACCTGCCCGATATCGTGGTCCAGGCGCTGCGCGAGCATGGCCTGCCCGGCTCGATGCTGGAACTGGAGATGACCGAACGGGTCGTCATCGAGGACGCCACCGACACCCTGGAGATCTTCAATGCGCTCAAGCGCCTGGGCGTGGTCATGACGATCGACGATTTCGGCGAGGGCTACAGCGCACTCAGCTACCTGCGGCGGCTGCCGATCGACGGTCTGAAGATCAGCTACGGCTTCGTCCGCGGCGTACCGGAGAACCGCTCCGATGCCGGCATCTGCCGTGCCATCGTCGGGATCGCCGAGAGCCTGGGCCTGGGGGTGACCGCCGAAGGCGTGGAAACCGAGCCGCAGAGACAGTATCTGCACGGATTGGGGATCCCGCGCGGACAGGGCTACCTGTTCAGCGCACCGCGCACGCCCGATCAGTTCCGGGAGTACCTGGCGCGCACTGGATGACCGGGCGGTCCCGGGCAGTCCGGACCGGTTCGGCTTGCGCCGCGGCAGGCCGCGGCTATGCTTCCGCATCCCCCGCGCGCGGACCCCTCATGGACCCATCCCGTGGTCAGGCCTGGTCCATCCGGCCGATCGACGCGTCCGACGATCCTGCCGTGGCGGCGATCATCCGGACCGTGATGCCCGAGTTCGGCGCCTCCGGTCCGGGCTTCGCGATCCACGATCCGGAGGTGGACTCCATGCATGCCACCTACTCGGCGGCGCGCTCGGCCTACTTCGTGATCGAACTGGACGGCGAACTCGCCGGTGGCGGCGGCATCGCACCGCTGGAGGGCGCGGACCCCGAGGTCTGCGAACTGCGCAAGATGTACTTCCTGCCCCGGCTGCGCGGCCTGGGCGCCGGGCGGGCCCTGATGCAGCGCTGCATCGAGACCGCACGCGGTTTCGGCTTCCGTCGCTGCTACCTGGAGACGCTCGCGCACATGGACGCCGCCCAGCGCCTGTACGAGCGCAGCGGTTTCGTCCGTATCCACGCACCGATGGGAAACACGGGCCACTTCGGGTGCAACAGCTTCTACCTGCTGGAGCTGGGAGAGAGCGATTCCAGCAGCCAGTGCCGGTAACCGGCTCCAGTGGTCACGGCAACTGCTTGTACAATCGCGCCCTCGCACAAATCCGGGACATCCCCAATGAACCTCACCGACGTCCGCGCCGTCATCACCGGCGGCGTTTCCGGACTGGGCTACGGCGTAGCCCGCCACCTGGTCGCCCAGGGCGGCAAGGTCGTGCTGCTGGACATCAACGACGAACGCGGTGCCACGGCGGTTTCAGAACTGGGCGATGCCGCGAGCTACCTGCGCACGGACGTCACCGACGAGGCGGGCGTGGCCTCGACCGTGGCCCAGGCCCGCGATGCCATGGGCGGGCTCAACGTCGCGGTCAGCTGCGCCGGCGTCCTGGGTGCCGGACGCGTCCTCGGCCGCGAGGGCCCGATGCCGCTGTCGCAGTTCGAGACCACCGTGCGCATCAACCTGGTCGGCAGTTTCAATGTGGCCAAGGCCGCCGCGGACCTGATGCAGCACAACGCGCCCGGCGAGGATGAGGAGCGCGGCGTGATCGTCAACACCGCATCGGTCGCGGCCTACGAGGGACAGATCGGCCAGGCCGCCTACTCGGCCTCCAAAGGCGGCGTGGTCGCGATGACGCTGCCGATGGCACGCGAGTTCGCCCGCATCGGTGTGCGCGTGATGACCATCGCCCCGGGCGTGTTCCACACCCCGATGGTGGATGGCATGCCCGAGGCGGTGTACCAGTCGCTGTGCGCGCAGGTGCCCTACCCCTCGCGGCTGGGCACGCCCGAGGAGTTCGCACACACGGTGGCGTTCATCGTGTCCACCCGCTACCTCAACGGCAGCACCATCCGGCTCGACGGCGCGATCCGGATGCAGGCCAAGTGAATTCGGCGACGAACGCCTTCGAGCGTTCCAGGTCGCGCACGGCGAGGCGGACGAACAGCGTTCCCGGTCGG
>DASRZM010000062.1:0-3122 GCA_035686365.1 Lysobacteraceae bacterium
CCAGTCGCCGTGACCGCCGGGCAGCACCAGCAGGCGTGCGTCGGGGAGCAGGCCGATGAGCTCGACGGCGTGCTCCAGGCGCACGATGTCGCGGTCGCCCACGACCACCAGCGTCGGCGCCCGCACGCTGCGCACCTGGTCGTCGGGCACGTCCTGGAATCTGCGCATCCGCTCGGCGTCCTTGTCGTGCATGGTGCGCAGCCCGGCCTGGTCCGGATTGACTCGCAGGAAGGCGTCCTTCAGCGGCTGCGGCATGTTGGAGAAATCGGCCTGCGCCATGAACTCCCACAGCTGCGGCCGCGCACCGTCGCGACGCGTGAATGCCGAGGCGAACACCAGGCGACGCACCCGATGCGGGTGCCGGATCGCCACCTGCAGGGCCACGCTGGCGCCATTACTGAAACCGAACAGGTCCGCCTGCGCGATATCCAGGTGCCCGAGCAGCGCCGCGACGTCATCGGCCGAGGTCTCGAATCGCACCGGCGCGTCGCGGTCGCTGCTGCGCCCGTGCCCCTGCTCCTCCACCGCGATCACGCGGCGGCTCGCGGCCAGAAACGGCAGCACGCGGCCAAAGGTGACCTCGATCGTGGAGCCGCCGCCGTGCAGCAGCACCAGCGGCACGCCGTCCGCGCGGCCGTGCATCTCGTAGTACATGCGGATGCCATTCACCGGCGCGTGGCCGCGCGCGACCGGCGTCGACTTGCGTGCTTCGCTTGCGCTGGCCATCCCGCCTTCCGCCGCGCTCGCCATGCAGGCACTGCCGGCGAGCAGCAACGCCAGCAGGTGCTCAGCCGCCATCCCGGCCGTCCACCGCCGCCCGCACACGCTCGTGCAGCTGCGCGGCTTCCGGCGTCAGCGCCTCGCCGAAGTCCTCCATCTCGTACAGCGGGCGGATCTCGACTTCGCTGGGCCCGGGCATCGGGTTCGGGCAGCGCTTCACCCACTCCACGGCCTCGGCCATGTCCTTGACTTCCCACAGCCAGAACCCGGCGACCAGCTCCGAGGTGGCCGCGAACGGGCCGTCGACCACCGAGCGCTGCGCCCCGTCGAAGGCTACACGCTTGCCCTGGGCCGAGGGCTGCAGGCCCTCGCCGGCGCGCATGATCCCGGCCTCGGCGAGTTCCTGGTTGTAGTGGCCCATCGCCTCCAGCAGCTCCGCCGTAGGCAGGATTCCGGCCTCGCTGTCGGCCGTGGCCTTCACCATCACCATCACGCGCATCGTCGTTCCTCCAGGGTTCGCGGCGAGCCACAGCGGCTGCCCTGCCTGCTTCGACGGGCACAGGGCGAAAGAATCATCGCATCTACCCGTCTGCAGGGTCAGAGTGTCTTCCTCACGACCTCGGAAGTTGCCCTGACCCCGTTCGCCCCGCTGCGCTCATTGTCGTGCTTCACGGTACGCCAGCGGGCAGAACCCGGCCTTCACCTGAGATTGCAGGGCGCCGACCGACCATGCGATCCCCCCCGGATCCGGAGGTCTCCCCATGTCCAATATGGCGATCTATCTGATCGGCACCGTGCTGGTGGTCATCGGTCTGGCCTACGGTGCGCACCTGCTCGGCATCGCCGGCCAATGGATCGCGGTCGGCGCAATCGTGGTGATTGGCATCGGTGTGTTGTCGGGCGTGGCAAAGACCCGTACGAGGGAAGAACCCCCGCCGTCAGAAGACTGAGGCGGCGTGGATAACGGGGGACGCCACCACGGTCACCGATGCGTGTTCGGGCAATTGACAGCCTTTCGGGGCCGGGCGTAGCCTGACCTAGCGCAGGCCACGGGCCGCACCCGCTTGGTGCCGTGCGCTACGGAGGCTGCCGGGCATGCGACACGGAGGCGTGGGTTCCGCGGTCCTGTTGGCGGCCGGCGTAGCCGGCTTTTCGCCCGCGGCCGCCAGCACGCTGGTCGTCCAGGGCGACAACACCTTCAGCGGGGCATTCGCGGTCCGGATCTCGCTGCTGAACAGCTGTTCGTTTGATAACCACGAGATAGTCACCGGCACCTTGAGCATCAGTGGCCAGTTCGTGGCGTGCAACTCGCTGACGTCCGACGCGACGATCGATGCGGGTCTGGGCGCGGTCGGCTTCACCGCCGGCGAGCGCGTGGCGCTGGTCGACGGCTTCCGTGTCATGTCCGGTTCGCTGGTGGCCGAGCTCGATCCCGCACTGTATTTCGACGCCTGGCTGCAGGACGATTCGCCGGCCGGCGCGCAGTCGTACAGCGCACGATTCCACGTGGACGCCTCCGGCTTGACGATGGACGATGGCTATGAATTCCTGCTTCTGGTCGCATCCGACGCCGCGGGCGCGCCGGAGTTCCGCATCGGGCTCAGGAAGGTCAGCACGGAGCATCGGGTGTACCTCGAGGTGATCTCGGACGATGGCGGGGTGGCGACGACCCTTGATCTGGTCCTCAGCGCAGGCTGGCATCACGTCGATGTGCACTGGCAGGCGAGCACGGGATTCAGCGATGGCCGCGCCTACCTTTGCGTGGACAGCGAACCGCCGGTCGGCTGCACGGAGCTGGCGAACCTCTCCAACGCCGGCGGAGCCATCGACTCGGTACGCTGGGGCGCCATGGACCTCCCGCCAAGCAGCGACCTGGGCCAGTTGGACCTGGACGACTTCAGCTCCACGGCGCTGGACGACGACTTCGAGAGCGGAACCACGGATGCGTGGTCCGCCCGGGCGCCGGACTGACGGAGGCGGTATGCGCGCGCGACTGCCCATCTTGCTGCTGCTGACCACGCTGGCGGGTGCCGCGCCCGCACAGGACTGCACGGTGCCGTCCGGCCGCCCCACCGTGCAATCGGCGGTCGCCGATCCGGACTGCACACGCGTGCTGCTGCAGGCCGGGACCTACCCCGAGAGCGTACGCATCGAACGCTCGCTGACGCTGGCCGGCGTCGGTTCCGGCAACTCGGTCATCACCGGTGCCGTGCGGGTGGGCGGGCTGGGAGTCGGTGTGACGATCGCCGAGCTGAGCGTGGACGCCAGCGGCGAGAATGCCGGCTGCTACAGCGCCGTCTTCGAGGTGGACGAGGGCGCCGTCGCCTACGTGGACGGGATCGTCGTCTTCAGCAATGCCGACGGCCCTGCGAGTGGACCGTGTCCGCTGTATGCCGACGGAT
>DASRZM010000063.1:0-44406 GCA_035686365.1 Lysobacteraceae bacterium
CGGCACATGTCCGGACTCGGCTCCGCCGGATCAAGTACTTGCGTGCTTGATCCGCGAGCGCGCCATCCATGGCGCGCGAACTTCTGAACTTGTTCAGAGGTTCGCCACGAGATTCTAAAGCCGGTTTTCGGGAGAGGAACATGAGCAAGATCATCGGTATCGACCTGGGCACGACCAACAGCTGCGTGGCCATCATGGAAGGCGCGCAGGCCAAGGTCATCGAGAATGCCGAGGGCGACCGCACCACGCCGTCGGTGGTGGCCTTCACCAAGGACGGCGAAACCCTGGTCGGCGCCCCGGCCAAGCGCCAGGCGGTCACCAATTCCAGGAACACCTTCTACGCCGTCAAGCGCCTGATCGGCCGCAAGTTCACCGACGCCGAGGTCAAGAAGGACATCGACCTGGTGCCCTACCGGATCATCGGGCACGAGAACGGCGACGCCTGGGTGGAGACCGAGCAGGGTCGCAAGCTGGCCCCGCCGCAGATCTCGGCCGAGGTGCTGGCCAAGATGAAGAAGACCGCTGAGGACTACCTGGGCGAGAAGGTCACCGAGGCGGTGATCACGGTGCCGGCCTACTTCAACGACTCCCAGCGCCAGGCGACCAAGGACGCCGGCAAGATCGCGGGCCTGGAGGTCCGGCGCATCATCAACGAGCCCACCGCGGCGGCGCTGGCCTACGGCCTGGACAAGAAGGGCAGTGACCGCAAGATCGCCGTCTACGACCTGGGCGGCGGCACCTTCGACATTTCCATCATCGAGATCGCCGAGGTCGACGGCGAGCGGCAGTTCGAGGTGCTGGCCACCAACGGCGATACCTTCCTGGGCGGCGAGGACTTCGACAAGCGCGTGATCGACTACCTGGTCGAGCAGTTCCAGAAGGACCAGGGCATCGACCTGCGCAAGGACCCGCTGGCACTGCAGCGGCTGAAGGACGCCGCCGAGCGCGCCAAGATCGAGCTCTCCAGCGCCCAGCAGACCGAGGTCAACCTGCCGTACGTCACCGCCGACGCCTCCGGTCCGAAGCACCTGGCGATCAAGCTCACGCGTGCCAAGCTCGAGGCGCTGGTCGAGGACCTGGTCAAGCGCACCATCGAGCCGTGCCGCATCGCGCTCAATGATGCCGGCATGCGCGTGTCCGACATCCAGGACGTGATCCTGGTGGGCGGCCAGACGCGCATGCCCAAGGTGCAGGAGGCGGTCAAGGACTTCTTCGGCAAGGAGCCGCGCAAGGACGTCAACCCCGACGAGGCGGTGGCGGTCGGTGCTGCGATCCAGGGCGGCGTGCTGTCCGGCGACGTCAAGGACGTGCTGCTGCTCGACGTGACCCCGCTGAGCCTGGGCATCGAGACCCTGGGCGGCGTGTTCACCAAGATCATCGAGAAGAACACCACCATTCCGACCAAGGCCTCGCAGACCTTCTCCACTGCCGAGGACAGCCAGAGTGCTGTGACCGTGCACGTGCTGCAGGGCGAGCGCGAGCAGGCCCGCTACAACAAGTCGCTGGCCAAGTTCGACCTGGCCGGTATCGAGCCGGCGCCGCGCGGCATGCCGCAGATCGAGGTCGCCTTCGACATCGACGCCAACGGCATCCTGCACGTGCACGCCAAGGACAAGAAGACCGGCAAGGAGCAGCGCATCGAGATCAAGGCCGGTTCGGGCCTGTCCGAGGACGAGATCCGGCGCATGGTCGAGGACGCCGAGACCCACCGCGAGGAGGACCTGAAGTTCCACGAGCTGGTGCAGGCGCGCAACAAGGCCGATGCCATGGTGCACGCCACCCGCAGCGCGATCAGCGAGCACGGCGGCAAGGTGCCGGGCGAAGTCATCGCCCGCGCCGAGGAAGCCCTCGCCGACCTCGAGAAGGTGATGAAGGGCGACGACAAGGCGCAGATCGAGGCCAGGACGTCCGCGCTGGAGCAGGCCGCGCAGTCGCTGTACGCGGCCGCGTCCGCCGGCGCCCAGGCCGAGGCCGGTGCCTCCGGCGAAGCCGGGCAGGGCGGCGCTGGCCAGGCCGACGATGTCGTCGATGCCGAGTTCACCGAGGTCAAGGACGAGGAGAAGAAGTAAGCGGACAGGCCTCAGGGCTCAGGGAAGAGCCCGATCAACCTGCGCCGCGCTGTTCGTGCTTCGATACCTCAGCACGAACGGGACGGGTGCCGGCGCCGGGTTCGCCGATTCCCGCCTCGAGCTCGCCGTTCGTGCTGAGGTATCGAAGCACGAACAGCCGTGCCCGTCATCGTGCGAGCATTTCCTGAGCCCTGACCTCTGATCTCTGAGCCCCCGCTCCCGAATGACCAGACGCGACTACTACGAAGTCCTCGGCGTCGAGCGCGCCGCCGACGCCGCCCAGCTCAAGACCGCCTACCGGCGCCTGGCGATGAAGTTCCATCCGGACCGCAACAGCGACGATCCGGATGCGATGGACAAGTTCAAGGAGGCCAAGGAGGCCTACGAGTGCCTGTCCGACCCGGCCAAGCGCCGGCTCTACGACCGCCACGGGCACGCGGCCTTCGCGCACGGCGCGGCCGGTCGCGGTCCGGGCCCCGGGTTTGCCGATGTGGGCGACATCTTCGGGGACATCTTCGGGGACATCTTCGGTGGCGGCCGCGGCCGCGCGCAGCGTCGCGGCGCCGACCTGCGCTACGTGCTGGAGCTCGACCTGGAAGAAGCGGTGTTCGGCGTGGAGCGCAGCATCGAGGTGCCCACGCTGGTCGCATGCCGTGAGTGCGAGGGCACCGGGTCGAAGGACCGGCGCGTGACCGGTTGCCCGACCTGCCGAGGCGCCGGACGGGTGCGCCTGCAGCAGGGCATCTTCTCGGTCCAGCAAGCCTGCCCGCAGTGCCATGGCAGCGGCAGCGTGGTCGCCGACCCCTGCGCGGCCTGCCACGGCAACGGCCGCGTGCAGGAACACAAGACGCTTTCGGTCAAGATTCCCGCCGGTGTCGACAGCGGCGACCGCATCCGCCTGGGCGGGGAGGGCGAGGCCGGCCCCGCCGGAGCGCCCGCGGGTGACCTGTACGTGGAGGTCCACGTACGCGAGCACCCGCTGTTCAAGCGCGACGGCGACGACCTGTATTGCGAGGTGCCGATCCGTTTCTCCCAGGCGGCACTCGGCGCCGAGATCGAAGTGCCCACGCTGGAAGGAGAGGGGGTCATCATGGTTCCGCCCGAGACCCAGACCGGCAAGCTGTTCCGCCTGCGCGGCAAGGGCGTGAAGTCGGTCCGCAGCCAGTTCCCCGGCGACCTGCTGTGCCGCGCCGTGGTCGAGACTCCGGTCAACCTGACGCCGCGCCAGCGCGAGCTGCTCGACGAGTTCGAGGCCACGTTCCAGGGCGAGGATGCGAGCCGCCACTCCCCGCGCACCAGCGGCTTCTTCGACAGCGTGCGGGCGTTCTGGCAGCGGGTGACGTCCTGACTTCTCCGCGCCGAAGCGATGCGGCCGCAATCGGTTGCCGCCGCCCGCACCGGACTGCAATCACGGGGCGATGTAATCGATCCATGGCGTGGCTCCTTCGAAACCGTCGGAAAACAGCGAATCGACATCCAGTGGCGTGAGGAAGCCGCTGCGCAGCGCCGTGGCGGAACCGGCGCCGGCGGCGGCTGCCACAGTCAGCGCCGGCAGCAGCACCATGGCGCGCAATCGCCATCGGCCGGAAATTGCCGGCCTTCGCGGATCACGGATCGGAGAACCTGTCATCGGCACCGCACACCCCGGGCACTGTGTCGCCGGAACATTCGCAGTTCGGCCGCCGGGACTGACAGCAGCCGGCCTCGGCCCAGTGCCCGGGCAGCGTCGGCACGCGTCCCCTTCGCCTTGCGCCGGGCTGCCCGGCTCGGCCACCATGGACCGATGGCTGCGATCCGGTTGATGCTGCATGGCGCCAGCGGGCGCATGGGAGGCGAGCTGCTGGCGCTGCTCGACCGCGATCCGCGCTTTGCGCTGGTGGCGGTGGCCGCACGCGATGCCATGGCGGTGCCCGAGGGTTCCACGTTCGTCGCTGCCGAGCGGCTGGAGCAGGCACCCGCGGTCGACCTGGTGATCGACTTCAGCCTCGCGGGGGCCGTGGCCGCGCTCGCCGGATTCTGCGCCGAACGGGGCGCAGGGCTGGTTTCGGGCACCACCGGCCTGGATGATGCCGGTCGGGCCGCCCTGGATGCCGCGGCGCTGCGGGTGCCGGTGGTGTGGGAGTCCAATTACAGCATCGGCGTGGCCGTACTCGGGGAGCTGCTCACGCGTGCAGCCGCGATGCTCCGCGACTGGCAGTGCGACATTCTCGAGCAACACCACCGGCACAAGCGTGACGCCCCCTCCGGGACCGCGCTGTCGCTGGGTGAGCTGGCCAGCGCCCAGGGCATGGCACCGCGCTACCACAGCGTGCGCGCCGGCGAGATCGTGGGCGAGCATGCGGTGCAGCTCACCGGCGCGGCCGAGCGGCTGGAACTGGTGCACCGCGCGCACTCGCGCAGCATCTTCGCCCATGGCGCGCTGGAGGCCGCGGCGCGCGTGCACGGGCGCGCACCGGGCCGCTACCGGCTGCGGCAGCTGCTTTCCGGCTAGGTCCGTCGGCGCTCCTGCCGCCGATGCATCAGGATTCGGCCCCGGGCTTCCCCGCCGGGCCCGCGGCGGGCATGATGGCCTCCGCAATGCACGGGCAGGGAGGGGCCCGCGACAGTCCGGCCCGTGGGCCGGAGGGGAGGCGTGGGCGTCCTGGAGGGGCGCAGCGCCTGCATCGGGGCTCGGCTTTCCAGGCCGCGGTCCATCCGAAAAGGGAGGGAGAATGAAGCTCAAGCGTATTGGCGTGATTTCCTTGGCGCTCAACACGGCGATCTATGCGGCCCTGCTGGGTCTGCTGTTCGGCCTGATGTTCGCCCTGTTCTCGACCATGGGGGCGGGCATGATGGGCGAAGCCGAAGGGGCGGGCATGCTGGCCGGCATGGGCCTGATGTCGATCATCCTGTTCCCGCTCATCTACGGCGTGGCCGGCTTCATCGGCGGCCTGATCGGGGCGCTGCTGTTCAACCTGGCCTTCAAGGTCACCGGGGGCCTGGACCTGGACTTCCAGTAACCGGGACCCAACGCCCGGTGCGGCGGCGGTTTACCGCAACGCCGCCGCACCGGTATCATTCCGGATCGCCCGAATCCCGCTTTCCGATCCACGGACCGGTTCCGAACCGGCCCGCGGGTCGGCTCGCACCCCGAGCAAGCGCGGCGGAGGCAACCCGTCCCGTCCGGCGAGCGACCCGTGAGCGAAACCGCACTGCTTGCCCTGGCCGACGGCACCGTCCTGCACGGTGTCTCGATCGGGGCTCCCGGTACCCGCGTCGGAGAGGTCGTGTTCAACACGGCCATGACCGGTTACCAGGAGATCCTCACCGATCCGTCCTATGCGCGCCAGATCGTCACCCTGACCCATCCGCACATCGGCAACACCGGCATCTGCGAGGCCGACGACGAGTCGCCGCGCGTGCAGGCCGCCGGCCTGGTCGTGCGCGACCTGCCGCGGCGTCCGAGCAGCTGGCGCTGCAGCCGGGATCTGTCCTCGTGGCTGCACGATCAGGGCGTGGTGGCGATTTCCGAGATCGATACCCGCCGGCTGACCCGGCTGCTGCGCGACGGTGGTGCGCAGGCCGGCTGCCTTCTCGCCGGGCCGGATCCCGACGCCGGGCGGGCGCTGGAGCTGGCGCGCGGCTTCGCCGGCCTCCAGGGCATGGACCTGGCGCGGGAGGTCAGCGTCGCGGCGCCGTACGCGTGGAGCGAGGGCACGCTGGATCTGGACAGCGGACGCTTCGGCAGCACCGGCCCGCGCTGGCGCGTGGTGGCCTACGACTTCGGCATCAAGCGCAACATCCTGCGGATGCTGGCCGACCGCGGTTGCGCGATCCAGGTGGTCCCGGCGCAGACGCCGGCCTCGGCAGTGCTGGCCGTCCGGCCCGACGGGGTGCTGCTGTCCAACGGCCCCGGAGACCCGGAGCCGTGCGACTACGCCATCGAAGCGATTCGCGACTTGCTCGCCGCCGGGATCCCGGTGTTCGGCATCTGCCTGGGCCACCAGCTGCTGGGCCTGGCCGCGGGCGCCCGCACGCTGAAGATGAAATTCGGCCACCATGGCGCCAACCACCCGGTGATCGACCTGGAGACCGGCCGGGTCATGATTTCCTCGCAGAACCATGGCTTCGCGCTCGACGAATCGACCCTGCCTGCGAACGTGCGCGTGACCCACCGCTCGCTGTTCGACGGTTCCAACCAGGGTATCGCGCTCACCGACGCCCCGGCCTACGGCTTCCAGGGGCATCCGGAGGCGAGCCCCGGGCCGCACGACGTCGCGCCGCTGTTCGATCGGTTCGTCAGAGCAATGCAGTCCGCAAAGGACGCAAAAAACGCAAAGAGAAGCTAGGTGAACAGGCTCCTGAGCGAACGGGTGATTGGGTGTGCGCTTACCGTGAGTGGCGCACTTGGTCACGGTTTTCTGGAGCGTGTCTACGAGGAAGCGCTGTCGGTCGAGCTGCGCGCGTCAGGTATCGTGCACGAGCGGCAGAAGGCGGTTACGGTCCAGTACCGTGGAAGGCCGGTCGGCGAGTACTGCTGCGATCTGATAGTGGAAGATCGGCTTCTGGTCGAGGTGAAGGCTGTTTCTGCCTTGAGCGCGTCTCACGACGCGCAGCTGATGAACTACCTGAAGGCGACTGGACTGACGGCAGGCCTGCTGCTGAACTTCGGTACGCCCAAGCTTGGTATCCGCCGTATCGTGACCGGTCACGACGACACCGATCCGATTTGACTCCGCTCTTCTTTGCGTCTTTTGCGTCCTTTGCGGAAAAGAAACAAATGCCGAAACGCTCGGACATCGAAAGCATCCTGATCATCGGCGCCGGCCCGATCGTGATCGGCCAGGCCTGCGAGTTCGATTACTCGGGAGCGCAGGCGTGCAAGGCGCTGCGCGAGGAGGGCTACCGGGTGATCCTGGTCAATTCCAATCCGGCCACGATCATGACCGACCCGGAGATGGCCGACGCGGTGTACATCGAGCCGATCCACTGGCGCATGGTCGAGCGCATCATCGAGAAGGAGAAGCCCGACGCGCTGTTGCCGACCATGGGCGGGCAGACGGCGCTGAACTGCGCGCTGGACCTGGCCGACAACGGTGTGCTGGACCGGCACGGCGTGGAGCTGATCGGTGCCTCGCGCGAGGCAATCCGCATGGCCGAGGATCGCGAGCTTTTCCGCAATGCAATGGAACAGATCGGCCTGGAATGCCCGAAGTCGGAAATCGCGCGCAGCTTCGACCAGGCGCTGCAGGTCCAGGCGCGGGTGGGATTTCCGACCATCATCCGCCCCAGCTTCACGCTGGGCGGCTCCGGCGGCGGCATCGCCTACAACCGTGAGGAATTCGAGGAGATCGTCGAGCGCGGCCTGGAGCTCAGCCCGGTCCACGAGGTGCTGATCGAGGAGTCGGTGCTGGGCTGGAAGGAGTTCGAGATGGAGGTGGTCCGCGACCGGGCGGACAACTGCATCATCGTGTGCTCGATCGAGAACTTCGATGCGATGGGTGTGCACACCGGCGACTCGATCACCGTCGCACCGGCACAGACGCTCACCGACAAGGAATACCAGCGCCTGCGCAATGCCTCCATTGCGGTGCTGCGCAAGATCGGCGTGGACACCGGCGGCTCCAACGTGCAGTTCGGAGTCAATGCACAGGACGGCCGCGTTGTCGTCATCGAGATGAACCCGCGGGTGTCGCGGTCCTCGGCACTGGCTTCGAAGGCGACCGGCTTTCCCATCGCCAAGGTCGCGGCCAAGCTGGCGGTCGGATACACGCTCGATGAGTTGCGCAACGAGATCACCGGCGGCGCTACGCCGGCCAGCTTCGAGCCGGCCATCGACTACGTGGTCACCAAGATTCCGCGCTTCGCATTCGAGAAGTTTCCGTCCGCCGATGCGCGGCTGACCACGCAGATGAAGTCGGTCGGCGAGGTCATGGCGATCGGCCGCACCTTCCAGGAATCGCTGCACAAGGCGCTGCGTGGCCTGGAGACCGGCAAGGCGGGGCTCGACCCCGGCGAGGTCGAGCTGTCGGGTGAGGAAGGCATGACCCGGCTGCGCCGGGAGCTCAGGGAACCGGGCGCCGAGCGCGTGTTCTGGATCGCCGACGGCTTCCGTGCCGGACTGTCGGTGGAGGAGGTCCATGCGCTGTGCCGGATCGACCCGTGGTTCCTGGATCAGATCCAGGAGCTGGTGGCGATCGAGGGCGAGGTCGCCGAAGGTGGGCTGCCGGCACTGGATGGCGCCCGGCTGCGCGGGCTCAAGCGCAAGGGCTTCTCCGATGCCCGGCTGGCGCAGCTGGTGGGGACCGACGAGGGCGCCGTGCGCGCTCTGCGCCGGGCCTTCGGCGTGCGACCGGTGTACAAGCGGGTGGATTCGTGCGCGGCGGAGTTCGCCACCACGACGGCGTACATGTACTCCACCTACGAGGACGAGTGCGAGGCCGCGCCCAGCGACCGCAAAAAGATCATCGTGCTCGGTGGCGGGCCCAACCGCATCGGTCAGGGCATCGAGTTCGACTACTGCTGCGTGCACGCTGCGCTGGCGCTGCGCGAGGACGGGTTCGAGACCATCATGGTCAACTGCAACCCGGAAACGGTGTCCACCGATTACGACACCTCCGACCGCCTGTACTTCGAACCGCTGACGCTGGAGGACGTGCTCGAGATCGTCGACCTGGAGAAGCCCGTCGGCGTGATCGTGCAGTACGGAGGGCAGACGCCGCTGAAGCTGGCGCGTGCGCTCGAGGCGGCCGGGGTACCCATCATCGGCACCACGCCGGACTCGATCGACCTGGCCGAGGACCGCGAGCGCTTCCAGAAACTGATCGAGCAACTGAAGCTGAGGCAGCCGCCCAACCGGATCGCCCGCAATGCCGACGAGGCCGTGGCGCTGGCGCGCGAGATCGGCTACCCGCTGGTGGTGCGCCCCAGCTACGTGCTCGGCGGCCGTGCCATGGAGATCGTCTACTCCGATTCGGACCTGTCTCGCTACATCCGCGATGCGGTGAAGGTGTCGGAACGCTCGCCGGTGCTGCTGGACCGGTTCCTGGACAACGCGGTGGAGGTGGATGTCGATGTGGTGGCCGACAGCGACGGCCAGGTGCTGATCGGGGGCATCATGGAGCACATCGAGGAAGCCGGCGTGCATTCCGGGGATTCCTCGTGCTCGCTGCCGCCGTATTCGCTCAGCCGCGAGGTCCAGGACCGGCTGCGCGGGCAGGTGGCGCAGCTGGCCAAGGCGCTGGGCGTGGTCGGCCTGATGAACACCCAGTTCGCGATCCAGGAGGAAGAGATCTTCATCCTGGAGGTGAATCCCCGCGCATCGCGCACGGTCCCGTTCGTTTCCAAGGCCACGGGAGTGGCGCTGGCCAAGATCGCCGCGCGCTGCATGGCCGGGATCACGCTCGCGCAGCAGGGTGTGGACCGCGAGATCGTGCCCGGTTACCACTGCGTCAAGGAGGCGATCTTTCCGTTCGCCAAGTTCCAGAACGTGGACCCGATCCTGGGGCCGGAGATGCGTTCCACCGGCGAGGTCATGGGCGTGGGCCGCAGTTTCGGCGAGGCCTTCGCCCGCGCCCAGGAGGCTGCCGGCATCGGCAAGCCCGAAGCCGGCCGCGCGTTCGTGTCCGTGCGTGATCCGGACAAGGCCAGGCTGTTGCCGGTCGCCAGGGAACTGCTGCGCCGCGGCTTCTCGCTGGTCGCCACCGGCGGCACCGCGGCCTACCTGCGCGAGCACGAGCTGCCGTGCGATCACATCAACAAGGTCATCGAGGGCCGTCCGCACATCGTCGACCTGATCAAGAACGGCGAGATCGTCTACATCGTCAACACGACCGAGGGAAGGCAGGCCATCGCGGACTCGTTCTCGATCCGGCGCGAGGCGCTGCAGCACAAGGTGACCTACTCGACCACGATCGCCGGAGCACGCGCACTGCTGCATTCGCTCGATTACCGCAACGGCGCCAACGTGTGGTCGCTGCAGGAGCTACACAGGGAGTTGCAAGCATGAGAGCACCGCTGACGCTCAAGGGCGCGCAGGCACTGCGCGTGGAGCTCGAACGTCTGAAGAGCCAGGTCCGCCCGCAGATCATCGCGGCAATCGCCGAAGCACGCGCGCACGGCGACCTGAAGGAGAACGCCGAGTACCACGCCGCGCGCGAGCAGCAGAGTTTCGCCGAAGGGCGGATCAAGGAACTGGAGGTCACCTTGTCCAACGCCCAGGTGATCGACGTCTCGCGACTGAACGTCGGATCCCGGGTGGTGTTCGGGGCCACCGTCGACCTGCAGGATCCCGACAGCGAGGCGGCCATGACCTACCAGATCGTCGGAGAGCTCGAGGCCGACATCAAGAAGGGCCTGATCTCGGTGTCCTCGCCGATCGCGCGGGCACTGATCGGCAAGCACGAGGGCGACCAGGTGGTCATCGACGCACCGGGCGGAAAACGCGAGTTCGAGATCGTCGGCGTCCGCTACGAGGCCTGAGCGCGCCATGGCTCCGGCACCGCGCGCTCCCGGCACCCTGGTCCTGCTGCTGCCGGGGCGCGGGCGGCTGGCCGAGGGCGCGCCGCCGCTGCTCGCGCAGGTGCTGGCGCGCGCGGACGCACTGGAGTCGGGCGGGTCCGGATCGGTCGCGCAGCTGCTGCGTCACTTCGAGCTGGTGCCGCGCGGTTTGCCGGTCGCAGCGCTCACACGCCAGCTCGATTGCGGCGATGCGCGTTACTCGGCCTGGCTGCGCGCCGATCCGGCATGGGTCCAGGCCGACATGGGGACCGGCCGGCTGATGGCCTGCGGCGATCTGGAGCTGACACCTGAGGAGTGCGAGGCATTGCTGCGGCCGCTGCGGCCGCTGTTCGGCGATGCCGGCTTTCCGATTTCGGCGCCACGACCAGACCGCTGGTACCTGATGCTGCCCGAGGGCGCCCGCCTTCCCGATTTCGTCGATCCGGATACCGCGCTGGGCGGGGATCTGGTGCGGTTCCTGCCGCAGGGTCCGGATGCGACCAGCTGGCGACGCCTGCTGAACGAGGCGCAGGTGACCCTGCACAACCACCCGCACAATGCGGCCCGGCGCGCCGCCGGCAAGGCGCCGGTCAATTCGCTGTGGTTCTGGGGCGGCGGCCGGCTGCCCAGCCACCTCGGCTGCCGGTTCGATGCGGTCGGCAGCAACGATCCACTGCTGGAGGCGCTTGCCGACTGCAGTCAGCCGCAGGTCGAGGCGATCGGTTCCGATGCCGCGATCGAGCGCGCACTGGCCGGCGGTGGCAGCGTGCTCGCCGATCTGCGCGCCCTGCGTGCGCCGGGCCCGCTGGCAGCCGAGGTCGTGGCGCCGGCCCTGCTTGCCCTGCGGCGCGGATCACTGGCGGCGCTCGAGTTCGACTTCGGCGACGGCCTGCGCCGCCGCTACCTGAAACCCCACCGCTGGCGTGTGTGGCGACGCGGCGGATTGCTGGCGTGAGCCAGGTGCCGCGCATCCGGCGCCGTACGCCGCAGCCGGATGCCGAGCGCACGCTGACCGGGATCCACCCCCTGCTGGCACGCCTGTACGCCGCGCGCGGCGTGCAGGACGTCCGTCACTGCCAGCCACGCCTGCAGTCGCTCGCTCCGCCCGAGCTGCTGGACGGAATCGACGCGGCCACGGCCCTGCTGGAACGTGCGCTGTCCGAGCGCTGGCGCATCCTGGTGGTGGGGGACTTCGACTGCGACGGGGCCGCCGGCAGCGCGGTGGCGGTGCGCGGACTTCGCCTGCTGGGCGCGTGCGAGGTCGGCTACTGCGTGCCGCACCGGATGCGCCACGGCTATGGACTGAGCCCGGAGCTGGTGGACGAACTGCCCACGCCGCTGCCCGGGCTGCTGGTCACCGTCGACAGCGGAATCGCCTGCCACGAAGGCGTCGCCCGGGCGCGCGCACTGGGAATGCGTGTGCTGGTGACCGATCACCACCTGCCCGGTGCGCGCCTGCCCCAGGCCGATGCCATCGTCGATCCCAACCTGCCCGGTGACGGCTTCCCGAGCAAGGCGCTGGCCGGCGTGGGCGTCGTGTTCTACGTGCTGCTGGCCCTGCGTGCCCGCTTGCGCAAAGCTGGCTGGTTCCGGCGGCTCGGGCTGCCGGAGCCGGACCTGATCCCGCTGCTGGACCTGGTCGCCGTGGGCACGATCGCCGACATGGTGCCGCTGGATGTCAACAATCGCGCTCTGGTGGCGGCCGGTCTGCGGCGGATCCGCGCCGGCCAGGCCTGCGCCGGGATCCGCGCGCTGGCCGAGGTGGCCGGGCGCGATCCGGCGGCGATGGTCGCCGCCGACATCGGCTTTGCACTGGCGCCGCGCATCAACGCCGCCGGCCGGATCCAGGACATGGGCATCGGCATCGACTGCCTGCTGCAGGACGACCACGGCCAGGCGCTTGCACAGGCGCGCAGACTGGACGCCATCAACCGGGAGCGCCGGACCCTGCAGCGGGAGATGCTCGAGCAGGCCGACGCCCTGGCCGAAGGCGCCGCCTCGGCGGCGGCGCCGTCACTGACGGTGTTCGACCCGCGCTGGCATCCGGGCATCGTCGGGCTCGTGGCCTCGCGGCTGAAGGAACGCTGGCACCGGCCCGTGGTCGCGTTCGCACCGGGCGAGGACGGACTGCTGCGCGGGTCGGCGCGCTCGGTCCCGGGGCTGCACGTGCGCGATGCGCTGGCGGACGTGGCGGCGCGCACGCCCGGCCTGCTGGTGCGCTTCGGCGGCCACGCCGCCGCGGCCGGACTCACCCTGTCGGCGGGTGATCTGGAACGGTTCGGTGCCGCGTTCGAACAGGTCGTATCCGAGCGCCTGGGGCCGGATCCGGGCGAGGCCGAGCTGCTCAGTGACGGCAGTCTGGAGCCGGAGTGGTACGGGCGCGAGATCGCCGACCTGCTGCGCTTCGGCGGGCCGTGGGGCCAGGGCTTTCCGGAACCGCTGTTCGACGACTGTTTCCAGGTGCAGGGCTGGCGGGTGGTCGGCGAAGCCCACCTGCGGCTGGCGCTGGTGCAGCCACAGCACGGACTGGGTATCGGCGCGATCGCTTTCGGCGG
Organism: Lysobacteraceae bacterium; assembly: GCA_035686365.1. Classification (GTDB taxonomy): domain Bacteria; phylum Pseudomonadota; class Gammaproteobacteria; order Xanthomonadales; family Xanthomonadaceae; genus DASRZM01. The sequence continues at coordinate 13,103 of DASRZM010000063.1, forward strand.
CTGGCACGGCGTGCCGCCGCCGGACCGGGTGCACGCGGCATTCGAACTGGTCCCGGACGACTATCACGGCCGCGGCGGCATCGAGCTGCGCATCCGCCACTGGCAGCCCGCGTAGCCACACGCCTGCTGCATGGTTGTGGCGGCGCGCTCCGCCCGCGACCCCCTCCCGGCCTCCCCCTCCGCGCCTGCGGCGCGCAAGGGGAGGAGACAAGCCGGGCTTGTCTCCCTCCCTTTCGCGCAGCGAAGGGGAGGGCCGGGGAGGGGTCGCGCGGCGTCAGCCACGCGCGGGGGCAGCCGCAAATCCCCACCTATTCGGCGAGGGATCGCGCGGCGCAGCCGCGCGCGGCCCGACCCCTGCCTGGCATCACCCGCCAGGCAGGGGAACCGGAGGCTTCACTCCGGCGAGGACAGGTCCGGCCGGTGCACGTAGATCGTGGAGCGCGACTCCTCGAACGAGGACTGCAGTTGCTTCATGGTCGCTTTCGCGGCTCCCTCGGACCCGAGCTGCTCGGACAGGAACGTCATGAACGGCTTTTCGGGTTCGGCCATGCCGGCGAAATCCACGTACGGGTAGACGACCGACATGCCGCCGTCGCCGCCGTGGGTCCAGTTGATGGAGTAGCTGCGCGGCCACTTGCCGTCGACCAGGGCCTTGTGAAGCTTGCCCAGGGCCTCCATCATCTCGCCGTACGCCCCCTGCCTGACCTGCAGATTGACGACCCGGAAGTAGCGGTAGTCCGCGCGCTCTTCCCACTTGGAGTGGTCGTAGTCGGTCTCGTTGTAATAGTGCTCGACCCTGGCCACGTGCGGGGCGATCAGCTTCTCGTACTGATCGCTGTTGCCGCTGCGCTCGTTCCACTGGTGCAGTCCATCCAGGTCGGCCCAGTGGTGGCCCCCGGAACGAAACACGTAGAAGTCCAGGTCGTCGCCGACATGGGGCTGGTACGCGTTCCAGCTGAACGGGTCGCCGGCCTGCTTGCGCCAGGCGACATACTGCTTGACTGCATCCTCGAACTGCTTGTTGTGGCCGGCCTTGGGCCACAGCACCCAGACGTCGGCAATCTCGCCCGGTGGCGGTTCCGCCTGCGTGCGCTCCTGCGCCGGCGCGATGCCGACTGCGAACAGCAGCACGACCAGCGCCCAGAGGGCGCCCTTGATGCGCGTACTCATCGCATTGCCTCCCCTACGTGGACGGTGCGCCCGGCACCCGGAGGGCCCCGGACGTCGTGCCACTATACGCCGCCGGAGGGTAGGGCGCTGCGTTACAATGCCGGGCTTTTCGCCAACCTGAAAAAACGCAGATGGACCTCAATCAGCTCACCTCCGGGATCGCCGACCTGCGCGAGAGGGTGCATGCCCTCAGGGGGTATCTTTGACTTCGATGGCAAGCGCGAACGCCTCGAGGAGGTGAGCCGCGAACTCGAGGACCCGGCGATCTGGGATGACCCCAAACGCGCCCAGGATCTGGGCCGCGAACGCGCCGCGCTCGAGCGCGTCGTGGGCGAACTCTCGGAGCTGGGCACGGGCCTGGAGTCGGCGGAGGAGCTGCGCGAGCTTGCGGCCCAGGAGCAGGACCAGGACACGCTCGCGGCGCTGGCCGGGGATGTCGCCGGCTTTGCGCGGCGCCTGGAGCAGCTCGAGTTCCAGCGCATGTTCTCCGGCCCCATGGACGCCGCGCCGGCCTTCGTCGACATCCAGGCCGGTGCCGGCGGCACAGAGGCGCAGGACTGGGCCGAGATGCTGCTGCGCATGTACCTGAGATGGTGCGAGTCGCGCGGATGGAAGACCGAGCTCGTGGAAGTCAGCGCCGGCGAGGTCGCCGGCATCAAGAGCGCCACGTTTCGCGTCGAGGGCGACCACGCTTACGGCTGGCTGAAGACCGAAACCGGCGTGCACCGGCTGGTTCGCAAGTCGCCGTTCGATTCGGACAACCGCCGCCACACCTCGTTCACCTCGGTGTTCGTGAGCCCGGAGGTCGACGACGAAATCGAGATCGAGATCAACCCGGCCGACCTGAAGACCGACGTCTACCGCTCCTCAGGTGCGGGTGGACAGCATGTCAACAAGACCGAGTCGGCCGTGCGCATCACCCACATGCCCAGTGGCGTCGTGGTCGCCTGCCAGACCGAGCGCAGCCAGCACGGCAATCGCGATCGCGCGATGAAGCAGCTCAAGGCCAGGCTCTACGAACTCGAGGTCCAGAAGCGCAACGCCGAGAAGGACGTGCTGGAGGCCTCCAAGGCCGACATCGGCTGGGGCAGCCAGATCCGCAACTACGTGCTCGACCAGTCGCGCATCAAGGACCTGCGCACCGGCATCGAGCGCAGCGACACGCAGCGCGTGCTCGACGGCGACCTGGACGAATTCGTCCAGGCCAGCCTGAAGTCGGGACTGGAGGCGGGCGCAAGGCGGCAGCAGGCCCACGCATGAGCGACTTACCGATGACCCAACCCGGCGATCGCGACGAGAATTTCCTGATTGCCGAGCGGCGCCACAAGCTCGGCGAGCTGCGTCTCAGGGGCGCGGCCTTTCCGAACGATTTCCGGCCCACGGACACCGCGCAGGCGTTGCAGCAGCAGTATGCGGACGCGCAGCGGTGGGACGTTGCGGCGCTGGAGTCCCGGGCACACACGGTGCGCGTCGCCGGCCGCATGCTGGCCAAGCGGGTGATGGGCAAGGCCAGCTTCGCGCAGGTACAGGACGGCACCGGTCGCATCCAGCTGTTTCTGCAGAGCGAGGCGCTGGGCGACGCATACGCGGAATTCAAGGGCTGGGACATCGGCGACATCCTCGGTGCCGAAGGCGTGCTGATGCGCACGCGCAGCGGGGAGCTGTCGGTGCGCTGCACCGCGATCCGGCTGCTGGTGAAGTCCTTGCGGCCGCTGCCGGACAAGTGGCACGGGCTCGAGGACGTGGAAACGCGCTACCGGCAGCGCTACGTCGACCTGGCCATCAACCCCGAGTCGCGTCGCATCTTCCGGCTGCGCTCGGCGCTGATCCGGTACATCCGCGGCTGGCTCGAGGCGGAGCCGCGCGGCTTCCTGGAAGTCGAGACACCGATGATGCAGGCGATCCCCGGTGGCGCGACCGCGCGCCCGTTCGTGACCCACCACAACGTGCTGGACATGCCGCTGTACCTGCGCGTGGCGCCGGAGCTCTATCTGAAGCGGCTGGTGGTGGGTGGCTTCGAACGCGTGTACGAGATCAACCGGAACTTCCGCAACGAGGGCGTGAGTACGCGACACAACCCCGAGTTCACGATGCTCGAGCTCTACCAGGCCTACGCCGACTACGTCGACATCATGGACCTGACCGAGCAGATGATCCGGTCGGCGGCCCACGCGGTACTGGGTACGACCGCCCTGGAATGGGAGGGCATGTCCATCGACCTGGGTCCGCCGTTCCGGCGCTGGCGGCTCGAGGAGGCCGTGCGCGAGCGCAATCCGCAGATCGCGCCCGGCGAGGACCGCGACCGCGACGCGCTGGCCGGGCATTGCCGCAGGCTCGGCATCCCGGTGCGGGACGGCCATGGCTGGGGCAAGCTGCTGCTGGAGATTTTCGAGAAGACGGTCGAGGCCACGCTGGTGCAGCCGACCTTCATCACCCACTACCCGGCCGAGGTTTCGCCGCTGGCGCGCGCCTGCGACCTCGATCCGGAGGTGACCGACCGCTTCGAGCTGTTCGTCGGCGGCCGCGAGATGGCCAACGGCTTCTCCGAGCTCAACGACCCGGAGGAGCAGGCCGCGCGTTTCCAGGCCCAGGTCGCGGCCAAGGACGCCGGCGACCTGGAGGCCATGCACTACGACGCGGACTACATCCGTGCCCTGGAGTACGGTTTGCCGCCGACCGGTGGCCTGGGCGTGGGCATCGACCGGCTGGCGATGCTGTTTGCAGACGTGCCCTCGATCCGGGACGTACTGCTGTTCCCCTACCTGCGGCCGGAAGCGTGAGGCCGGCCTGGGGAGGCGCGCGCGGGCCACAATAGGTGATCGTGGTCGCAGCGACCGGGCCCGCCCCCGCGCGTATCGTTGGAACCCGGTCGAGCAATGGCAGGCAAGCCCCGGTCGCCGGGTGCGATTTCCGCGACGTGGAGCGGTTGCGGGCACGGCCGATGGGAGTAAGCTGTGGTTCGGAAAGGCAAATCCGCGTCGCGGCGATGTTGCCGCCGCGTGAGCGGACGGGAGGAACCCGATGAAGGTCCTCGTCGTCGACGACCAGGAATCGCAACAGCTTTATTTCCGCGGCGTGCTCCAGGATCTGAGCCCGGAGATCAGCGTGGCCACGTTCGGCGACCCGGTGGAGGCGCTGGAATGGTCCACGCACACGCTGCCGGACCTGCTGCTGCTGGACTACCGGATGCCGAACATGGACGGGCTGGAGTTCGCCCGCCGCTTCCGCGAGCCGCTTTCGCACCGCGACGTGCCGATTGTGCTGATCACGGTGGTCGGGGACGAACCGGTCCGTAACGCCGCGCTCGATGCCGGCGTCATGGACTACCTGGTCAAGCCGGTCAAGCCGCGGGAGTTGCGCGCACGGCTTCGCAACCTGATCGGGTTGCGGCGCCAGCACCAGTCGCTGAAGCTGCGCGCAAGCTCCCTGGAGCAGCAGCTGCTGGCCAGCATCCACGAGATCGAGACGCGGGAGCGCGAACTGCTGCTGCGGCTGTCCAAGGCCACCGAGTACCGCGAGGGCAGCAAGAGCTCGCGGCTCGAACGCATGTCGCGCTACACCGGCGTGCTGTGCGAGGCACTGGGCCTGAGCGACGAGGAGATCCGGCTCAACGAGCTCGCGGCACCGTTGCACGATATCGGCAAGATCGGTATTCCGGATGCCGTGCTGCTCAAGCCCGGGCCGTTGACCGATGCCGAGCGCGAGGTCGTACGCCGGCACGTGGTCATAGGCCACGACCTGCTGGCCAACAGCCGCAGCCGCTTCCTCCGGACGGCGGCCGAAATCGCCCTGCGACACCACGAGCACTGGGACGGCAACGGGTATCCGGACGGGCTGCGGCGCGAGGCGATCCCGCTGCCGGCGCGGATCGTCGCCGTCGCCGACGTGTTCGACGCACTGACCTCGGAGCGCCCATTCCGCGAGGCCTGGTCGATCGAGGCCGCATTCGAACACGTACGGGACCGTTCCGGGACGCAGTTCGATCCCGATTGCGTCGCGGCCCTGCTGTCCGAACGCGACCGGATCGTCGAAGTGCTGCACTACTTCGGCGCCGAGCCGCTTGGCCGCAGTCACTGAGGCGGGCGGGGCGTTGCAGATGCGCGCGTTGCTGAACCGCTTCCAGGGCCGTCCGGACAGCGAGCACGAGCAGGCAATCGTCCGGCTGGTCATCGCCGGCATGATCGTGCTCTACCTGGGCGGCCTGCTCTCGGCGGAAAGCGGCCTGCCCGACGAGCGCCGCTTCTGGGGCTTCTGGATCATGCTGGCCGAGTCCCTGCTGGGCCTGGGCATCCTGATCGGAATCGTGCTGCGCCCGGGCGCTTCGCGTGCAAGGCGCGTGATCGGGATGCTCGGCGACTACGGCACGCTGGCCGGCATGATGGCGCTGCACGGGGCCGCGCTGTCGCCGCTGTACATCCTGTACCTGTGGGTGACCATCGGCAACGGCCTGCGTTACGGCACACGCTACCTGTTCGCCGCCATCGGACTGGCGGTTCTTTCGTTCACGGTGGTGCTGCTGGTCAGCGACTACTGGCAGCACAACCTGTACCTGGGTATCGGTCTACTGGTCGGACTGGTGGCGATTCCAGGTTACCTGGCTTCGCTGATGCGCGAGCTCACCCGCGCCAGCGAGGAAGCGCGCAGCGCCAATGCCGCCAAGACGCGCTTCCTGGCCAACATGAGCCATGAGTTCCGCTCGCCGCTGAACGGCATCATAGGCATGGCCGAACTGCTCTCGAGCATGCGGCTTGCCCCGGAACAGCGCGAGGCCGCCGAGGTGATCCAGACCTCTGCGCAGTCGCTGCTGCTGCTGGTCGAGGATGTGCTGGACATCTCGGCCATCGAGGCGGGCAAGCTGCGCATCAGCGAGGAGGACTTCAACCTGCAAGAGCTGGGCAACCGCCTGCAGCTGATGTTCGGCCACCAGGCCACCGCCAGGGGCCTGGCATTTTCGATCGAGATTCCGCGCGCGCTGCCGACCGTGCTGCGCGGCGACCCGGCGCACCTGACCCAGGTGCTGGTCAACCTGATCAGCAACGCGATCAAGTTCACCGATCGCGGCCGGGTCGTGCTGGAAGTGACGAAAATCTCCGAGGGTCCCGACAGCGTCGACCTTCGGTTCGCGGTGCGCGACACCGGCCCCGGGATTCCGGCGGCCGAGCGCGAGCGCATCTTCCGCCCGTTCGAGCGCATCGACGACACCCACACGCGGCGCGTCGGCGGGACCGGCCTGGGAACCACGATCGCGCGCACGCTGACCGAGCTGATGGGTGGCCGCATCGGGCTCCAGGACAATCCGGGCGGCGGCTCGGTCTTCTGGGTCGAGCTCCGGTTCGAGACCCGGGTGGGGGCCGAAGCCGGCGGGCCCGGAGCGCAGGCGACTGACAAGGTCATCGCCTTCGACGATCCGTTCGTCCGGCACCGGGCCCGGGTACGGCCGATGCGGGTGCTGATCGCCGACGATCAGGAGGCGAACCGGATCGTCCTGCAGCGCGTGCTCGAACGCGGCGGCCACCGGGTCGTGCTGGCCAACGACGGGCGCGAGGCGCTGGATCGGCTCGAGGACGGCGGACTGGACCTGGCGATCCTCGACCTGCACATGCCCGAGTTCAGCGGGATCGAGGTCATCAAGCAGACCCGCGTCATGCAGGCCGGTCAACAGTCGCGCACACCGATCGTGGCGCTCAGCGCCGATGCCACGCTCGAGACCGTGCGCGAGACCGAACGTGCAGGTGCCTTCGCATTCCTCACCAAGCCTGTGGTGGTGGCCAGGCTGCTGGAGGTCCTGGCGGAGGTCGCCGGCGCAGGACGTGAAACCCGGGTGACGGAAGGCGGTGAACGTGCACAGCCGCTGCGCCTGGACGTGCTCGAAGAACTGGCGGCGATGAACCTGGGGCCGGAGTTCCTGCAGGAGTTCGTCGACCAGTGCCTGCGCGATGCCTCGCGTTGCGCTTCGGAGATCGAGCGCGCGGGGGCTGGGACGCAATGGGAAAACGTTCGCGAGGCTGCGCACGCGCTCAAGGGCGTGTCCGAGAACCTCGGTGCGCAGGGCGTCTCGGAACTGGCGCTGCAGCTGATGCGCAGCAGCGACGCCGTGCTGCGGAACGAGTGGCGGGCCAGGATCGGTCGGCTGAGCGAGCTGCTCGAAACGGTGGCACGTCAGGCCCGGACCGAGGTGGCGCGACTCACCGGCAAAGGCGTGCCTGCCGATCGGCCCGACTGGGAATCGAGCTGACGCAGGAACGACCCGGCCCCGGACCCGTTCCCGTCCGGCACCCTGGCGACCGGGCGTGGCGCACGGTTCCCCGCGACCTGCGCGCGACCCGGAGCGATGTTCACATCACGCTGCGCAGTGCATCCTGTCGCGGTTGCCGGCGTTCCTGGGCGCGTACCAGCCGCTCCATGGTCTGCAGCGCACGGTCCGACAGCCGCATCGCGGCGTCGACCCATGCGGTGGTCACCGCCAGCAGCTCGTCCAGGTGGACGGGAGTGCACGTTGCCCGCACCGCATTCATGGAACGCAGCGAGTTGCCGATGCGGCGGCGTCGGCGGATCAGTTCACGGGCGGAATGGATCCCTTCTCCGCGCGGCACCAGCTGGTCGACGACGCCCAGGCGGAACAGTTCCTCGGCCGAGTACACGCGGCCGTCGAGCATCATGCGCTCTGCCCGGACTGGGGTGATCCGGCGGGTGAGGTAGGAGTACGCACCCATGCCCGGAAACAGGTCGAACAGGACCTCGGGGAAGCCGAAGCCGGCGCCTTCCTCGGCAATGATGGTGTGGCAGCACAGTGCCGCCTCGAAGCCTCCACCCAGGGCGTCGCCCTGCACGACCGCAATGCTGTGGCAGCGGCCGGAACCGAGCCTGTCGAAGTTGTAGGCCACCTCCACGCACAGCTGTGCGTAGGCGAGCAGGGCCTTGCGGTCGCGCTCGCGGATCAGTCGGACGAACAGTTTCAGGTCGCCGCCCAGGTTGAACACGTCGGCGCCCGATGCCAGCACGAGGTGCGGCATCGGACCCGAATCCTGGTGGCCGTCGGCAAGTTCGACCGCGAGATCGTGCTGGAACGCATGCAGATCGCGAAGCAGGGTTTCGGAAAAGCAGGGGCGGTAGCCTTGCTGCAGTGGTTCGCGGTGCATGAAGCACCAGCGTGTGCGGGACTCCGTATCGACTTCGCAGCGAAGCGACCGGAAGCCCCTGCCGCGTTTGAGGATCTGGACGGACATGGCGGTCTCCTGGGCGTGATTGGCGGGCCGCGCGGGGTGTGATGCGCGGTCCTCGATCGAGTCTACGCCGCTGTCGGGGTGCTGCACGTGTGGCTGGCGCGGCGCCGCACGATGCGGCAGACTCCGGACGACAGGAGGAGAGCCGATGGTCCAGGGCCAGATCCGACCGGGCGTGCGCCGCTCCCGCAGCGCCATCACCGGGGTCGCGCGAATCGCCGGGAGCGGGGCCGAGGTGCCGATTCTCGACCTGTCGCTCAGCGGTGTGAGGCTTGGGCGACCCACCGGGTTCGGCGCCGCGGAGGGTTCGGTGCACGGCATCGAGCTGTCGGTCGAGGGTGGGCCGGCCGTGGCCGTCACCGCGGAGCTGGTTCGCGCCGGAACCGACGAGCTTGCATTTCGTTTCGGTCACCTGTCCTACAGGGAGGCCGAGTCGCTCGCAGCAGCGCGGGAGCGGTACGGGCAGCCGCACGACCGCATCGACGAGGACGGCTGACGCCGCCCGCACCGGGGCCGGTTCAGGCCGCCTTCGTACCCGGATTGTCCCGCAGTTCGCGGCGCAGGATCTTGCCGACGTTGGACTTGGGCAGTTCGGTGCGGAACTCGATGTAACGCGGCTGCTTGTAGCCGGTCAGGTGCTCGCGGCAGTGCGCCTTGACCTGGTCGGCGGTCAACGAGGGATCCTTCTTCACGATCACCAGCTTCACCGCCTCGCCGGATTTCTCGTCGGGTACGCCCACGGCGGCGACTTCGAGCACGCCGTCCATCTGCGCCACCACGTCCTCGATTTCGTTCGGGTACACGTTGAAGCCCGAGACCAGGATCATGTCCTTCTTGCGATCCACGATGAAGACGTAGCCCTTTGCGTCCATCCGCGCCATGTCGCCGGTGTGCAACCAGCCGTCCTGGGTCAGGACCTTCGCGGTCTCCTCGGGGCGGTCCCAGTATCCCTTCATCACCTGCGGACCGCGCACGCACAGTTCGCCGACCTGGCCGACCGGCAAGTGGCTGCCGTCCTCGCCCTGGATCGAGACCTCGGTGGAAGGGATCGGCAGGCCGATGGAGCCGTTGTACTCGGCCAGGTCCATCGGGTTGATGCACACGGCAGGGGAGGTCTCGGTCAGGCCATAGGCCTCCAGCAGTGTGCAGCCGGTGACTTTTTGCCAGCGCTCGGCCACCGCGCGCTGCACGGCCATGCCGCCACCCAGGGTCAGATGCAGCCGTGAGAAGTCGAGCTGATCGAATCCGGGTGTGTTGAGCAGGGCGTTGAACAGGGTATTGACACCCGTGATCGCAGTGAAGCGGATCTTCTTCAGCGTACGCACGAATCCGGGCAGGTCGCGCGGGTTGGTGATCAGGTGGTTGTGGCCGCCGAACTTCATGAAGACCAGTCCGTTCGCGGTGAGTGCGAAGATGTGGTAGAGCGGCAGTGCGGTGATGATCTCCTCGTTGCCGTACTCTACGTTGCGGCCGATCCAGGCCGAGGACTGCTGCATGTTTGCAACCATGTTCCGGTGCGTGAGCATCGCCCCCTTGGCGACCCCGGTGGTACCGCCCGTGTACTGCAGGAAGGCGATGTCGCCCGGTGCGATCGGCAGGTCCGGTGCAGGATGGGCGGCGCCGCGCTCGAGCGCCTGGTTGAAACGCACCGCGCCCTGGATGGGCGCGTCGGGCACGACCCGCTTCACGTACCTGAGCACGAAGTTCACCAACCAGCCGCGCGGGAACCCGAGCAGGTCGCCCACGCCGGTCGTCACCACGTGCCGGCAGGGCGTATCGGCGATGACCTGGGCGACGGTATCGGCAAAATTGTCGAGCACGATGATGACCGCGGCGCCCGAGTCCTCGAGCTGGTGCCTGAGCTCGCGCCCGGTGTACATCGGGTTGGTGTTGACGACCGTCAGCCCGGCGCGCAGCACGCCGAAGATCGCGACCGGGTACTGCAGCACGTTGGGCAGCATGATCGCGACGCGCTCGCCGCGCTTGAGTCCCAGGTCGTGGATCAGCCAGCCGGCGAAGCGGCGGCTCAGCGTGTCGACCTCCGCGTAGGTCAGGGTCCGGCCCAGGTTCGAAAATGCCGGGCGCTCGCGGAACTTCTGGCAGGCTTTGGCGAGCACGTCGACGATCGAGTCGAACTGCTGCACGTCGATCTCGGCGGGCACACCTTCGGGGTAGCTTTCGAGCCAGGGACGCGCTTCGGACATCGGGTTCCCTCCCCTGGGGCCGGGCGGTTGCACCGCGCTCGCGCAGCGGGTAGTGGGCTACAGTATCGCCGGATTGGAGCATAGCCCCGGAGGGCTGGCAAGGCCGTGGAAGCGCGGGCGCGTGTGTCGGGAGGGCTGCTGCTGGCGGTCGCGCTGGCGGCCGCCGGCGGGTGCGCGCGTTCGCCGACCGAGCAGGCGCTGCGCGAGCGCATTGGTGCCATGCAGGCGGCGGTCGAGCGCCGTGAGGTGTCCGCCTTCATCGAGGGCGTCGACGAGGATTTCGTGGGCGTCGGCGGAATGGACCGCGACAGCCTGCGGAACCTGGTCCGGATCCACGTGCTGCGCAATGCACGCATCGGCGCCACGACCGGCCCGCTGTCGGTGCAGGTCGAGGGCGAGGTCGCCACGGTGGACTTCGACGCGGTGCTGACCGGCAGCCAGGGCACGCTGATCCCGGAACGCGCGCAGGCTTACCGGATCCGGACCCATTGGCGTTTCGAAGACGGCGACTGGCGCGTAGTCGTCGCCGACTGGGAACCGGTCCTGTAACCGAGCACTTCCACGGGTTCCAGCGTCCCGCATCGAAGCCCGGTGGGAGCGGCCCATGGCCGCGATCGCCCCCCCGCCGACCCCGCTTGTCGCCTCACCTCACGGCGCGCGAGCCTTTCCCGAGTCCCGAGTCCCGAGTCCCGAGTCCCGAGTCCCGAGTCCCGAGTCCCGAGTCCCGAGTCCCAAGTCCCGACTCCCGACTCCCGACTCCCACACCTACCGCTTAGCCAACTCCCGCAACACGTAATGCAGGATCCCCCCGTGCCGGTAGTACTCGGCTTCCTTGGGCGTGAGCAGCAGCACGTGCGCGCCGAAGCGCTTCTCGCCCGACTTGCCTGTGGCCACGATGGTGACCTCCCGGGCATTGCCGTCATCGAGACCGAGGATGTCGTAAATCTCGGTTCCGTCCAGTCCAAGCGAGGCTGCATTCTCGCCTTCTGCGAACTGCAGCGGAAGTACGCCCATGCCGACCAGGTTGGAGCGGTGGATGCGCTCGAAGCTCTCGGCCAGGACCGCCTTCACGCCCAGCAGCAGCGTGCCCTTGGCCGCCCAGTCGCGCGAGGAGCCGGTGCCGTACTCCTTGCCGGCGATCACGACCAGCGGGACGCCGTCTTTCTGGTACCGCATCGATGCGCCGTAGATGCTCATCTGCTCGCCGCCGGGCTGGTGGACGGTCACGCCGCCTTCCACGCCCGGCACCATCAGGTTCTTCAGGCGGATGTTGGCGAAGGTTCCGCGCACCATCACGTCGTCGTTTCCGCGGCGCGAGCCGTAGGAATTGAAGTCCGCGGGCTCCACGCCGCGGGACTGCAGGTACTCGCCGGCCGGCGAGTCGGCCTTGATCGCGCCGGCAGGAGAGATGTGGTCGGTCGTGATCGAGTCGCCGAACAGTCCCAGGCAGCGGGCGCCGGAGACATCCGTGATCGGCCCGGGCTCGGCGGTCATGCCGTCGAAGTACGGCGGCCGCTTGATGTAGGTCGAGGATTCCTGCCACTGGAACAGGGCGCCCTCGGGCGAGGCGATCGCATTCCAGCGCTCGTCGCCCTTGAACACGTCGGCATAGTTCTGGCGGAACAGTTCCGGTCCGACGGTCCTGGCGATGAAGTCGCCGATCTCCTTGTTCGAGGGCCAGATGTCCTTCAGGTACACGTCCTTGCCTTCGGCGTCCTGGCCGACCGGTTCGGTGGTCAGGTCGATGTCCACGGTGCCGGCCAGCGCATAGGCCACCACCAGCGGCGGTGAGGCCAGGTAGTTCATCTTGACCTCGGCGTGCACCCGGCCCTCGAAGTTGCGGTTGCCCGAGAGCACCGAGGCCACCACCAGGTCGCCGTGGGCGATGCAGGCGCTGACCTCGACGGGCAGCGGTCCGGAGTTGCCGATACAGGTCGTGCAGCCATAGCCGACGACGTGGAACCCGAGCGCCTGCAGGTCGTCCAGCAGGCCGGCCTTGCGCAGGTAGTCGGTGACGACCAGCGAGCCCGGCGCCATCGAGGTCTTGACCCAGGGTTTGACCTTCAGCCCGCGCTGGACGGCATTGCGGGCGACCAGGCCTGCGCCGAGCATCACGGCGGGGTTGGAGGTGTTGGTGCACGAGGTGATCGCGGCGATCACCACGGCACCATCCTGGATCTCCGTGCGCTCGCCGCACATCGTGAGCGTGGCGCGCCCGAGGACCTCCACCTCGTCGTTGCCAACGGCGGTGCCGCCGCCTTCGCCTTCCATGCGCGCCTCGGCGCTCGTCAGGCTCTCGCGCCTGGCGATCAGTGGCGCCAGGTTTTCGTGGAAGTTGCGCTGGACGTGCGTGAGCAGCACGCGGTCCTGCGGCCGCTTTGGCCCGGCCAGGGAAGGCTCGACATCGGCCAGTTCGAGCTCAAGCACGTCCGAGTACTCGGCCGCCGGCCGGCCGGGCTCGCGCCACAGGCCCTGCGCCCTGGCATAGGCCTCCACCAGCGCGATCTGCTCTTCCGGGCGCCCGGACAGCCGCAGGTAGGTCAGCGACTCCCTGTCGATCGGGAAGATGCCGCAGGTGGCGCCGTACTCGGGCGCCATGTTGGCGATGGTCGCGCGGTCGGCCAGCGGCAGGTGGTCGAGCCCGTCGCCGAAGAACTCGACGAATTTTCCGACCACGCCGAACCGGCGCAGCGTCTCGGTGACCGTCAGCACCAGATCGGTCGCCGTTGCGCCCTCGGCCAGCCGGCCCGACAGCTTGAAGCCGACCACCTGCGGGATCAGCATCGAGGAGGGCTGTCCGAGCATGGCGGCCTCGGCCTCGATACCGCCCACGCCCCAGCCGAGCACGCCGATGCCATTGATCATGGTGGTGTGCGAATCGGTGCCGAAGACGGTGTCCGGATATGCATGCCACTGGCCGTCGCGCTGCTCGGCCATGACCACCCGGGCCAGATGCTCGAGGTTGACCTGGTGCACGATGCCGGTGTTGGGCGGCACGACGCGGAAATTGTCGAAGGCCTTCTGGCCCCAGCGCAGGAAGCTGTAGCGCTCGCCATTGCGCTCGAATTCGATGGCGGCGTTGCGCTCGCGCGCGTCCATGCGCCCGAACACGTCGACCTGCACCGAGTGGTCGATCACCAGCTCAGCCGGCGAAAGCGGGTTGATATGGCTGGCGTCCCCACCCAGGGCGACCACGGCCTCGCGCATCGCCGCCAGGTCGACCACGCAGGGCACCCCGGTGAAGTCCTGGAGCACGACGCGCGCGGGCGTGAAGGCGATCTCGGTGTCCGGCTCGGCCCGGGGGTCCCAGTGGCAGACCGCCTCGATTTCCTTCGGCGTGACGGCCATGCCGTCCTCGTTGCGCAGCAGGTTCTCGAGCAGCACCTTCATCGAGAAGGGCAGGCGGGCGACATTGAAGCGCTCCGGGAGCCTGTCCAGGCTGTAGATCGTGTAGTCCTTGCCGCCGACGCTCAGCGTGGTGCGGGTCGAGAAGGAGTCGCTCATGGCCTGCTCCTGGAGGGATGGCATCTGGACGCGGCGCAAGCGGCGCCGGAAAGCAGGCAATTATGCCGCAACGCCGTCTTCTTCGCAGGCCTGTGCCGGCCCCGTGCCCTGTGTCATTCCCCGGAACGGTTGCCAGACTCCGGTCCTTTGGAGATGCTTGCGCGCATTCCGGCCGGGGACAGCGCAATGGCGGCAAAGAAGCGGTGGGCCCGTTTTCCGCACGACCAGAAACCCTTCGACTACGCGGGCGATGCGCTGAAGAAGGCCTGGAAATCTCTGCATGCGGGCGATCTGGAGACCTGGCCGGACGAGAAGGTGGTCGCCGCGCGCCTGAAGCGGAATCCGGATCTGGGCAAGGACGCGGCGCGGATCGCACGGGCCCTGGCGCAGGCGTGGCGCGATTTCCATCGTGGCGAGTTCCAGGCCGCCTGCGAGGCCGGCCTGGCGCTGGGGCCGTTGGGTGCTTCGGTGGCCTGCAAGGCCGGCGGCATCCACGCCGTGCACCTGCTCGAGGACGAGAAGGCGCGCAACGAGCGCTTCGCGCAGCTGGCCGGATTCGCCTCGGACGCGGCTCAGGCCATGCCGTGGGAGGCCAACGCGCACTTCCGCCACGCCTTCGCGCTGGGCCGCTACGGTCAGGGGATCTCGATCGCCAAGGCGCTGGCGCAGGGACTGGCCGGCAGGATCCGCGCCAGCCTGGACCACACGCTGGAACTGGAGCCCGACCACGCCGAAGCGCATACGGCGCTGGGCCTGTACCACGCCGAAATCGTCGCCAAGGTCGGCGCGATGATCGGCGCACTGACCTACGGAGCCAAGGCCGGGGACGGCGAGCGGCACCTGCGCCGCGCGGTCGAGCTCACGCCGGAGGCGCCGATCGCACGGATCGAATGCGGCAACGGCCTCATGCTGCTGTACGGTGAAAAGGCCGAGGACGAAGCTGCGGAACTCTACGAGCAGGCCACGAAGATCGCGCCACGCGACGCGATGGAGAAGCTCGACGTCGAGTTCGCCCGGTCCCAGCTCGAGGACTGAGCGCGGTGGACTACTTCAGGTGGCTGATGTCCGTCAGCGGGGACTCCTGGGCGGCGTAGAAGGCCGCCAGGTCTTCCATGTCCTGTTCGCTCAGCGTCGCGGTGAAGCCCGCCATGATCGGGTTCACACGCTCGCCGCTCCTGTACTGCTCCAGCGAGTGGACCAGGTAGTCGGCATGCTGGCCGGCGATGATCGGGTACTGCGGATCGCCGGTGCCGGTCCCGGTGGGGCCGTGGCAGGCCTGACACACCTGCGACTTGTGCTTGCCGGCCTCGATGTCGCCGGCGGCCGAAGCGCACATCGGAAAGGCCAGCAGCAGGGCAACTGCGATCGCGGGCCCGGTCCAGGTCGTTTTCATCGCGCGCTCTCCCCGGCCAGGCCCGCCAGGTAGGTGGCGATGTCCTTCAGATCCTGCTCCGAATAGCCCTCGGCCTGCGCCTGCATGGTCGGATGCGGGCGCTCGCCCTTGCGGTAGGCCGTCAGCGCCGCCACCAGGTAGTCGTAGTTCTGGCCGCCGATGCGCGGCACGTTGTAGTGGGGATAGACGTTCTTGTAGCCGGGGATGCCGTGGCAGCCGCTGCAGGTATAGACCTTCAGTCTGCCGGCCTCGGCGTCGCCCTGGGCGGCTGCGGCAAGGCTCGCAGCGGCCAATGCGGCGCCCGCCAGGAGTCGGGTGATCGCGTTCATGGGTGGCTAGTGGGACTCGGGTCGGGAAATCGGGGGCAGCGAAGCGGCGAAGTATAGCCAGCGTCGGCGAGCGGCGGCCAGCGCGGCCAGGTCCGTGCCCGGGGCAGGTCACGAGTGCCGCACGCTGCCGTCCTCTGCGTGAACTCCCGTCTCGCCGCACGGTCTGCGGGTGACTTGCAGCACTCCAATGGCGGCGCGGGGCGCGCGACCATGGGTCCTCGGAGCGCATCGGGAGGGCGTGACTTCCAGCAGGTGTGTATCTATGTGTATTAGAGCACTATAACACCAGAGAATCTCTAAGCCACTACTCAACTTTGTTCTCCAAGGCCATGAAAAACAGAATGAAAAACTTCCCGAGTGTCTTCCTCCTGGCGGTCGCGCTCGCGCTCGCAGGCTGCGGCGGCGGTTCGGACGAGGAGGCCGATGCCGGCAAGGACAAAGCCGGGACCCAGGCGTCCGCCGACGCCGGCAAGGCCGGCGGGGGGGAGGGCAAGGGCGGCAAGAACGGCAAGAACGGCGAGGACAAGAAGCCGACCGCGGTTCCGGTCGAGGTGGCGCAGGTCGCCGAACGGCCGCTCTCGGCCAGGTACAGCGGGACCGCCACGCTCGAGGCCCCGGGCGAGGCCCAGGTCGTGGCCAAGACCTCCGGCGTGCTGCTCAAGCTCGAAGTCGAGGAAGGCGATCGCGTGCGCGCCGGGCAGGTGCTGGCGCGACTGGATCCCGAGCGCACGCGCCTGGAGGCGCAACGCGCCAAGGCCATGCTGAACAAGCTCGAGGCCGAGTACGCGCGCTCCACCGAGCTGTTCGAGCGCAAGCTCGTTGCCGCCGACGCACACGAGAAACTGCGCTACGACATCGCGACCCAGCGCGCCGCCTACGAACTCACGCAGCTGGAGCTTTCCTACACCGGCGTGATCGCTCCGATCGACGGGGTGATCGCCCAGCGCATGGTCAAGCTCGGCAACCTGATCCAGCTCAACGAGCCGATGTTCCGGATCGTGGACCTCTCCCGCCTCGAGGCGGTGCTCAACGTGCCCGAGCGCGAGCTGGCGACCATGCGTGCCGACCTTCCGGTGCAGATGCAGGTCGATGCGCTGCCAGGCACGCGCTTCAGCGGCCGCGTCGAGCGCGTCAGCCCGGTGGTCGATGCCGGCAGCGGCACGTTCCGTGTCACCACGGTGTTCGAGGGCGATCAGGGCCTGGCACCGGGAATGTTCGGCCGGGTCGAGGTGGTCTACGACCAGCGCGATGCGGTACTGACCGTGCCGCGCACGGCGCTGCTCGACGGCGAGGGCGAGTCGGCCGTGTTCGTCGTGCGCGAGGACAAGGTGCAGCGGGTCGCGGTCCGCCTGGGCTACATCAACGGCGAATTCGCCGAGATCCGTGACGGCCTGACCGCCGGCGAGCAGGTCGTCACCACCGGCAAGGTGGCGCTGCGCGACGGCAGCACCATCGAGGTGCTGAACGCGCCCGAACCCGCCACCGTCGTGGCCGATGCCGTGAGCGCGACGACCGCGGGCAACCCATGAGCATCGTCGACCTGTCCATCCGCCGTCGCGTGACCATCGCGATGGCGACGGTCACGCTCGTGCTGTTCGGGCTGATCGCGTGGTTCGACCTGAAGGTCAACCTGCTTCCGGACCTCTCGTATCCGACCTTGACGGTGCGTACCGAGTACACCGGGGCGGCGCCGGCCGAGGTCGAGACGCTGATCACCGAGCCGGTGGAGGAGGCGGCCGGGGTCGTCAAGAACCTGCGCAAGCTGCACTCGGTCTCGCGCACGGGCCAGAGCGACGTGATCCTGGAGTTCGCCTGGGGCACCGACATGGACCAGGCCAGCCTGGAGGTGCGCGACAAGCTCGAGATGCTGCGCCTGCCGCTGGAGGTCAAGCCTCCGGTGCTGCTGCGCTTCAATCCATCCACCGAGCCGATCATGCGGCTGGTGCTGGCCGGGGCCGGCGAGCAGACCACCCAGGCCGAGCTGATGCGGCTGCGCCGGTTCGCCGACGAGGAGCTCAAGAAGCGGCTGGAACCGGTAGCGGGCGTGGCCGCGGTCAAGGTTTCCGGCGGCCTGGAGGACGAAGTCCAGGTCCTGATCGACCAGGGCCGCCTGGCGCAGCTCAGGCTTTCGATCGAGACCATCATCGAGCGGCTCAAGGTCGAGAACGTCAACATTTCCGGCGGCCGCATCGAGGAAGGCTCGCAGCGCTACCTGGTGCGCACGATCAACCAGTTCGGCGGCCTGGAGGAAATGCGCGAGCTGCTGATCAGCACGCCCGAGGGCGTGCCGGTCCGGCTCAAGGACGTGGCCACGGTGAGGCAGGGCTACCGCGAGCGCGAGGCGATCATCCGCCTGGACGGCAAGGAAGCCGTGGAGCTGGCGGTCTACAAGGAGGGCGACGCCAACACTGTGGCGGTCGCCGAGGACGTCAGGCCCACGATCGAGCGCCTGCGCGAGGATCTGCCCGAGGGCGCCGAGCTGCGCATCGTCGAGGACCAGTCGGTATTCATCGAGAACGCGCTGGCGGACGTGCGCAACGAGGCGCTGATCGGTGGCACGCTCGCGATCCTGATCATCTTCCTGTTCCTGCGCCACGGCTGGAGCACGTTCGTCATTGCGCTGTCGTTGCCGGTCTCGATCATTGCCACGTTCTTCTTCATGGGACAGATCGGCCTGGACCTGAACGTGATGTCGCTGGCCGGCCTGGCCCTGGCGACCGGAATGGTGGTGGACGATTCGATCGTGGTGCTCGAGAGCATTGCGCGGGCGCGCGAGCGCGGGCTGGGCATCATCGAGGCCGCTTCCGAGGGCACGCGCGAGGTCAGCATGGCGGTGGTCGCCTCGACGCTGACCACGGTTGCCGTGTTCCTGCCGATCGTGTTCGTCGAGGGCATCGCCGGCCAGCTGTTCCGCGACCAGGCACTGACCATCGCCATTGCGCTGATGCTCTCGCTGCTGGTTTCGCTGACCCTGATCCCGATGCTGGCCTCGCTCAAGGCGCGCTCGCCGATGGCCTATCCGTCGGAGACGGCGACCCACACGCCAGTGTGGCGCGGAATCGTCCGGCGGCTGCGGCCGCTGCTGCTGTGGCCGTTGTCGCACGGATGGAACCGGGTCGTCCGCCAGGCACTGTGGGTGCTGACGCTGCCGTTCCGGGTGCTGGCCGCGGCGCTGATGCTGGTGATGATGGTGCTGGCGATGATCGTCCCGGCGCTGCTGTTCGCCGGTGCCTGGCTGGTCGCGCTGCTGGGTCGCGCCGGCAGCCGCGCCGGCGGCGCCACCCTGGGTACGGCGGGCAACTCACTGATGCGCCTGTACGAGCGCGTCGAACGTGGGTACACGAGCCTGCTGCCCAAGGCACTGGCGCGCCCGCTGCTGGTGCTGGGAAGCGCCGCCGTGGCCTTCGCGCTCGCTCTGGGCCTGGCATCCACGCTGGGACTGGACCTGATCCCGCAGTTCGCCCAGGACCGATTCGAAGTCACCGCCAAGCTGCCTCCGGGCACGCAGCTGCGCGACACCGACGCGCTGGTGCGGGCGATCCAGTCGGCGCACGCCGGCGACCCCGGCGTGAAGGCGATCTACGGGGTGTCCGGAACCGGTACCCGGCTCGATGCCAACCCCACCGAAGCCGGTGAGAACATCGCCGAACTGACGGTGGTCCTGGAGCATGGTGGTGCGGCGCTGGAAGCGCAGCAGACCGAGCGTATGCGTGCGACGCTGGCGCAGTATCCGGGGGTGGAGTCCAAGTTCGGACGGCCGGAGCTGCTGAGCGCATCGACCCCGCTGGAAATCGAGTTGCGGGGTACCGACCTGGAACAGATCGAGATCGCCGGCCGCGCGCTCGGCGCGCGGATGCAGGCCGATCCGCGTTTCGCCGACGTCAAGTCGACCGTCGAACAGGGATTCCCGGAGATCCAGATCCGGTTCGACCAGGAGCGGGCCGCCGCGCTGGGCCTGACCACGCGCCAGGTGGCCGACCAGGTCGTGCGCAAGGTCCGTGGCGAGGTCGCCACGCGCTACAGCTTCCGCGATCGCAAGATCGACGTCCTGGTGCGGGCGCAGGAGTCCGACCGCAGTTCCATCGCCGACATCCGCAAGCTGATCGTCAATCCGCAGAGCGAGCGGCCGGTGACGCTCGATGCCGTCGCCGAGGTCGTCGCCACCACCGGTCCGGCCGAGATCCACCGTGTCGACCAGGCGCGGGTCGCGATCGTTTCGGCCAGCCTGCGCGGGGGCGACCTGGGCAGCGCCATCGGCGCGATCGAGCGCATGGTCGACGAGAACCCGCTGCCGGCCGGCGTGCGCATGCACGTGGGCGGGCAGGGTGAGGAACTGGTGGCTTCCCGCAACTCCCTGCTGTTCGCGTTCGGTCTGGCGATCTTCCTGGTCTATCTGGTGATGGCTTCGCAGTTCGAGTCGCTGCTGCATCCGTTCGTCATCCTGTTCACGATCCCGCTGGCGATCGTCGGTGCGGTGGCCGCGCTGTGGCTGTCCGGATCGACGGTGTCGGTGGTCGTGTTCATCGGCCTGATCCTGCTGGTGGGCATCGTGGTGAAGAATGCGATCGTGCTGATCGACAAGGTCAACCAGCTGCGCGAGGCGGGCACGGCCAAGCGCCAGGCGATCGTCGAGGGCGCGACCCTGCGCCTGCGGCCGATCCTGATGACGACGCTGACCACGCTGTTCGGCTTCGCGCCGCTGGCCTTTTTCGGCGGCGAGGGCGCCGAGATCAAGGCGCCGATGGCGCTGACGGTGATCGGCGGACTGGCGGTTTCCACACTGCTGACGCTGATGGTGATCCCGGTGGTCTACGACCGCCTGGACCGCCGCGGCGACGCCTGGTACGTGGAGCGGGCGCAGCGCGGCCGTTCGCGGCGTCGCCGGGATGCGCCGCTGGCCGAGGAAGGAGCCGGCGCATGACACCGCCGCCCGGCACCGGGCGCTCGCTGGCCGCACTGAGCCTGGCGCGGCCGGTGACCGCGGTCATGACCTTCGTGTCGATGATCGCGATCGGCCTGATCGCATCGCAGCGGCTGCCGCTGGAGCAGTTTCCGGACGTCAATGCCCCGTTCGTGATGGTCGACCTGCCGTATCCGGGATCGACCCCGGCGGAGGTCGAGCGCACCATCACGCGGCCAGTCGAGGAGGCCTTGTCCACGCTCACGGGCATCCAGCAGATGAACTCGGTCAGCCGCGGCGACGGCGCCAACGTGTTCATCATGTTCAGCGACTGGGACCGCAACGTGGAGATCACCGCCTCGGAAGCGCGCGAGGCGATCGACGCGGTCCGCACCGAGCTGCCGGACGACCTGCAGCGCTACTTCGTATTCAAGTTCTCCACGACCGACTCGCCGGTGCTGCGCATCCGCTTCGCGGGCGAGCGCGACATGCGCCACGAGTACGCACTGATCGAGCGCGAGTTCAAGCGGCGGCTCGAGCGACTTCCCGGCGTGGCGCGCGTGGACATCTCGGGCTCGGCGCCGCCGGAGGTGGAGATCGCGGTCGAGCCCACGCGCCTGGCCGCGCACGGCATCGCGCTGAACCAGCTGGCCGATCGCATGCGCGCGGTCAACTTCTCGGTATCGGGCGGGCAGATCGACCAGGGCGACCGCCGGATCAGGGTCCAGCCCGTCGGCGAGCTGCGCGACCTGTCCGAACTCCGGGAACTGGTGCTCAACGAACGCGGCATCCGCCTGTCGGACGTGGCCGACATCCACCTGAAGCCGCAGGCGGTCGATTACGGCCGCCGCCTGGACGGTCGCCCCGCCGTCGGCATCGACGTGTTCCGGGAGCGCAACGCCAATCTCGTGGATGTCGCGCGCCGGGTACTGCGCGAGTCCGAAGAGATCGGAAAGGGGCCGGAGTTCGCCGGCATCCAGTTCAACGTCATCGATGACCAGGGCGAGAACGTCACCGACTCGATCCGCGAGCTGGCCCGGGCGGGGATGATCGGCGCATTGCTGTCGCTGCTGATCCTGTTCGCGTTCCTGCGCCACATCCCGTCCACGTTGATGGTGACGCTGGCGATCCCGATCTGCTTCATCATCACGCTGGGTGCCATGTACTTCATGGGCCTGACGCTCAACGTGCTCTCGCTGATGGGCCTGCTGCTGGGCGTGGGGATGCTGGTGGACAACGCCGTGGTGGTGGTGGAGAGCATCTACCAGTACCGCGAGAAATACCCGGACGATCCGGTGCGCTGTGCGGTCGAGGGCACGCGCTCGGTGCAGCTTGCGATCAGTGCCGGCACCCTGACCAGCATCATCGTGTTCCTGCCCAACCTGTTCGGCGAGCGCAATTTCATCAGCATCTACCTCTCGCATGTCGCGCTGACGATCACCATCGCGCTGCTGTGCTCGTGGCTGGTCGCGGTGAGCCTGATCCCGATGATTTCCTCGCGGCTGAAGACGCCGCCGGCGGTGGCCGACCACCAGGGCTTCATCCCGCGCATGCAGCGCGCCTACGGGCGGCTCCTGCGGTACTCGCTGGCGCGCCGCGGACTGTCGATCGCGGCGATCCTGCTGATCGTCGGCGTGAGCATGGTCCCGGCGACGCAGACCGAGTTCGACATGTTCAAGCAGGAGGCGGGTCTGGAGATGGACCTGTACTTCCGCTGGAAGGGCGCCTACAGCCTGGAGCAGCTGTCGGAGGAGGTGAAGCGGGTCGAGGACTTCCTGGACGAGCGGCGCGGCGAGTACCGGATCGTGCAGCTGTACTCGTGGTTCAGCGAACGCGGCTGGGCTGGACTGAAGATCACGCTCGATGACGAGGTACGGGACCCGGAGGCCGTTCGCGAGGCCATCCGCGAGGCGCTGCCGCGCTCGGCGCGTGCCGACATCGGTTTCCAGGGCGGGGGCGGCCCCGGCGGAATGGAAGGCGTACGCGTGTTCCTGACCGGCGACTCCTCGGAGACCCTGCGCGAAGTCGCCGATTCGGTGGTGCCGATTCTGGCACGCCGACCGGAGCTTCGGGACGTGCGCGTGGACGTGGGCGACGAGAACAGCGAGGTGGCCGTCCGCGTCGACCGCGAGCGGGCGGCGGCCTACGGCTTCAGCGCGCAGGACGTCGCCACCTTCGTGGGCGTCGCCCTGCGCGGTGCACCGCTGCGCGAGTTCCGCACGGGCGACACCGAGGTGCCGGTCACGCTCCGGTTTGCCGGCTCCGAGGACGCCCGGTTGTCGGACCTGGACCGGTTCACGCTGCGCCGGGAAGACGGCAGCGACATCCCGCTGCTGGCCGTGGTCGACCTGGACGTGCAGCGCTCGTCCACGCAGATCTCGCGCCAGGACCGGCAGACCGCGCTGACGGTCGAGGCCAACATCGCCGACGACTACACGATCGCCGACGCGCGCAAGGCCATGGAGGAAACGCTGGAATCGGCGCAGATGCCGCCCGGTTACCGCTACCGTTTCGGCGGTGCCTTCGAGCAGGACAACGAGGCTGGCGCGCAGATGGCCTTCAACACCCTGATCGCGCTGGTGATGATCTACCTGGTCATGGCCGCCCTGTTCGAGTCGATGCTGTTCCCGGCGGCCATCCTGAGCAACATCTTCTTCTCGGCGCTGGGCGTGTTCTGGCTGTTCGCGCTCACCGGCACGACCTTCACCATCATGGCCTCGATCGGCATCCTGGTGCTGATGGGCGTGGTGGTGAACAACGGGATCGTGATGGTCGAGCACATCAACGCGCTGCGGCGTTCGGGCAAGTCGCGGACCGATGCGCTGGTGGAAGGCTCCAAGGAGCGGCTGCGCCCGATCCTGATGACCATGGGTACGACCGTCCTGGGCATGATCCCGCTGTGTATCGGCTCCACCCAGATCGGCGGCGACGGCCCGCCGTACTACCCGATGGCGCGCGCGATCGTCGGTGGCCTGGCGTTCTCGACCATCGTCAGCCTGCTGTTCCTGCCGACCATCTACGCACTGTTGGACGACCTGCGCGAGTGGACCCGCCAGATCATCCGCAACGCCCGCGACCGAGCACCGCTCAGAGCACCGGCCGCGTGACCCGGACAAGAGCGGAAGAACCATCCGCAAAGGACGCAAAGACACGCAAAGAACGCAAGAGCACTGGATTCTCCCTTTGCAATCTTTTGCGTCCTTTGCGTCCTTTGCGTCCTTTGCGGACAGAACGCTCTACGCTCTTCCCGGATCCCGGACAAAAGCGGGAAAACGATCCGCAAAGGACGCAAAGGCACGCAAAGAAGGCAAGAGCACTGGATTCTCCCTTTGCAATCTTTTGCGTCCTTTGCGGACAGAACGCTCTACGCTCTTCCCGGGTCGCGGGTCGCGGGTCGCGGGTCCCGAGTCCCGAGTCCTGAACGTCACACCAGCGCCCCGATCATCCGGTAACCAGCCAGGTACACACCGATCGCGGTGCCCAGGCTGGTCAGGAAAAAATTCAGGAACACCCGGGCAACGCCGTTGCGCCACCACCCGCGCAGGTGACCGATATCCTCGCGCAGCGCCGCGAAGTCGGCCACCGTCGGCCGGCGCAGCCACAGCTCGACCAGTGCGCTGACCGTTCCGGAGGCCAATGCCGGATGCAGCGGCGTCAGCGGCGAGGCCACGAAGGCCGACAGGATCGAGAGCGGGTGGCCGCCGGCCAGGGCGCATCCGACCGCACCGAGCGTGCCCGTGACCAGCACCCAGTTGAGCACCAGCTCGGTCCCAAGACCGTCGCCGATGTAGAAGCCGTAGGCGAATCCTCCGAGCACGAACAGGGACAGCAGCACCGTCAGCCAGGTGCCCAGGCGCCCCGGTGGTGGCGACGTGGAAAGGGTCTCGAAGACGGCCTCGGGTTCGGCGTCGTCCGCGGCCAGGTATCGGGCGAGGCCCGCCAGGTGCCCGGCGCCGATCACCACCAGCACCTCGCGCACCGGCGTGGCCGAGGCGTGCCGGCGCAGCGCCGCCGCCATGTACCGGTCGCGCTCGTCGATCAGCGCCGCGTACAGCTTCTGGCTGCGGCGCGCGAACTCGCTGAAGGTGCTCTCGAGCAGATCTCCCTGCTTGAGCCGCTCGATCTCTTCTTCGTCGATGGATTCGTCGACCACGGCGCTGGCGAGCAGGCCGCCCACCACGCCCAGCCGCTGCCAGAAGCCGCACGCGCGATAGGCGCGCTTCAGGGTCACGCCCACATCGCGATCGATGCGCCACAACGCGGCCTGCTGATCGTGCGCGCCGGCGATGGCCGCGCGCATCTCCGCGCCCGGGTCGATGCCGAACTGCTCGGCGAGCCGGCGCTGGTAGGCAGCCAGCGCCAGGTTGGCCGCCACCAGCGCCGTCTTGCCTTCGCGCACGACGCTGAACAGGTCCATCTGGTGCATCGCATCGGGCTGGGTCATGGCGACGAAACGCGGCTCGCACAACTCCACCGCGACCGCGTCGAAGCGGCGCGCGGACAAAATCGCCTCGACCGCCGCGACCGATGCACGGGAGACGTGCGCGGTGCCCAGCAGCGTGTAACGCACACCGTCGCGCTCGACCACGCTCAGCGGCTGGTCGCGCAGCTCCGGCGGTTGCACCGCATCGGCCGGTGTTCCGGCGGAAGGTCCGGTCGAGTGCATGCCAGGCCCGGTCCGGTCCGGTCTCAGTCGCGGTAACGCTTGAGCAGGTCGCCGTATGCCTCGACGCGGCGATCGCGCAGGAACGGCCAGATCCGGCGCACGGCCTCGCTGCGATCCAGGTCGAGGTCGGCGACCAGGACTTCGGGCCGGTCGATCGCAGCCTGCGCCAGGAACTCGCCTTGCGGACCGGCAACGAAACTCGAGCCCCAGAAGCGGATCCCGCGGCCCTCGCCTTGGGGCGGCTGCTCGAAGCCGACCCGATTGCACGAGAGCACGGGGATTCCGTTGGCCACCGCATGGGCGCGCTGGATCAGCATCCAGGCATCGCGCTGGCGAGCCTTCTCGTCCTCGGCATCGACCGGATCCCAGCCGATCGCGGTGGGGTAGAGCAGCATCTCGGCGCCGGCCAGCGACATCAGCCGCGCCGCTTCCGGGTACCACTGGTCCCAGCACACCAGCACGCCCAGGCGGCCGACCGAAGTATCCAGCGGCTCGAAGCCCAGATCGCCGGGGGTGAAATAGAACTTCTCGTGATAGCCCGGATCGTCGGGGATATGCATCTTGCGGTAGCGCCCCGCGAGCGTACCGTCGCGCTCGATCACCACGGCCGTGTTGTGGTAGAGCCCAGGTGCCCGGCGCTCGAAGAGGGAGCCGACGACGACCAGGCCGTGCTTTGCGGCCAGCGCACCGAGCCGTTCGGTGGTGGGGCCCGGGATCGGCTCGGCGCGGTCGAACTCCGCGACGTCTTCGCGCTGGCAGAAGTAGGGCCCATTGTGCAGCTCCTGCAGCAGCACCAGCCCGGCGCCGCGGGCCGCGGCATCGGCAAGGTGCGCCTCGATGGCGGCCAGATTCTCCTCGGCACTGCCGCGGTCGGCCTCCTGGATCAGGGACACGCGCAGGCGTTCAATGGACATCGGTCAGGCCCTCGGGCAATTGCATGGTCAGGCAGTGCAGGCTGCCGTTCTGCCAGATCAGGGGACGGCACGGCACCGGCACGATCTCGCGGCCGGGGAAGGCGCCGGCCAGCGCCGCCTGCGCGGGCCGGTCGGCCGGATCCCCGTACGACGGTATCAGCACGGCGCCGTTGACGATCAGGAAGTTGGCATAGCTGGCGGCCAGGCGCCGCCCTTCGTCGACGACCGGCTGCGCCCATGGCAGCGGCAACAGGCGGTAGTGCGAGCCCTCGGGCGTGCGCAGCGCGGCCAGTTCGTCGGCCATTGCCGAGAGTTCCGCGTAATGCGGATCCTGGCGGTCGAAGCAGGCCTGGTAGGCGATGGTCCGGCGATCGCAGAAGCGCGCCAGCGTGTCGATGTGGGCGTCGGTGTCGTCGCCTTCCAGGAAGCCGTGATCGAGCCACAGGACCCGATCGGCGTCCAGTGCTTCGCGCAGCCGGACGCCGATGCCTTCGCGGCCCAGGTCCGGGTGCCGCGCGGCCATACAGCGTGCGGTCGTGAGCACGGTGCCGGCCCCGTCGCACTCGACCGCGCCCCCCTCGAGCGCGAACTCCACGCGCTCGTGCCGTGCTCCGGGGAACAGTCCGGCATCGAACAGGCCCGCGACCAGGCGATCGTCGCGGTCGGCGTCGAACCTTCCGCCCCAGCCGGTGAACCGGAAGTCCAGCAGCCGGAAGTGGCCGTCGCGCCGCAACGTGATCGGCCCGGAATCGCGCAGCCAGGTGTCGTCGTACGGGACGTGCACGTAGCGGATCCGGGCCGGGTCGACGGCGGCGCCGTCCAGCGCCTTGCGCGCGCGGGCCTGGACAGCGTCGTCGGCCACGCACAGCAGCACCGGTTCGAAGCGGGCGATGGCGGCGGCCAGTGCGGTGAAGCCGGGCTCGACCTGTGCCAGGCGCGCGGCCCAGTCGGTGCCCTCGTGCGGCCACGCCATCACCACCGCGGACTGAGGCTCCCACTCCGCGGGCACGCGCCAC
This sequence comes from Lysobacteraceae bacterium, assembly GCA_035686365.1. Lineage (GTDB taxonomy): Bacteria > Pseudomonadota > Gammaproteobacteria > Xanthomonadales > Xanthomonadaceae > DASRZM01. Next base: position 40,422 of record DASRZM010000063.1, read on the forward strand.
CGGCTCGCCGACATCTAGCGGGTCGGTACGGGCCTGGGCCCGTCCTCGATCGCGCCCAGGTCGTTGATGACCGCGTCGAGGACCTTGTCGTGCTCGAAATAGACCGAAAAGGCCGGGTAGTTCCAGCGCGTGATCGGCGGATGCTGGGGACGGTCGCCGCCGACCGGCGCCAGCTTGCGCGAGGGCGCCCCGAACTGCGCCTCGACCTGGGCCATCGAGAGGCCGCGGCGGGGCATGGAATGCTCGGGCGATGCGGAAACGCGCTCGATCAGCAGCACGTCGGCCCGGGCGGTCGCAGCCGCGGCAAGGGCCAGGATGCAGGTTGCAGCGACGGCGGGCAGCGTACGGTTCATGGCAGGCTCCGGATCGGTTGCGTGACGCCGGATTCTGGCAGATCCCGGTGTGTAGTTCACGTGTGTCAATGCCGGATTCGGGCGGGCACGGTGCCTGGGGCAGGGCAGGGCAGGGCAGGGTGCCGGGAAAGCAGAAGGGCCGCTTTCGCGGCCCTCCAGGTGCCGGAAAGCAGAAGGGCCGCTTTCGCGGCCCTTCAGGCATACGGCGTCGGTACGGTGCTCAGCGCTGGCGCGCCTTGAACCGCGGATTGCTCTTGCAGATCACGAAGACCTTGCCGCGGCGACGCACGATCTTGCAGTCGCGGTGACGGGACTTCGCCGACTTCAGGGAGGACAGCACTTTCATCTCCAACCTCGGCGGGCACACAAAGAAGCGGAATTGTAAGCCACGGGGCCCTCGTGTCGCAATCTCCCGGGGTCCGGCCCCGCGGCGAAGCGGCGTGGGAGCGGTCCAGGGCCGCGATGAAGCGCCCCGGGACGCGGCGTTGGACCCCCCGTCGCATCCTCGCCGGCGCCCACGAGGGCTCCGATCATGTCCACCGAAGTCCGAGCCGCCCTGCCGGTCGTGTATCACCTGTCAGCTGGCGAGTTCTTCCGACGCCCGGATCGCGGGTTCGGGTTCAGGCGTTTCCGAATCTGCCGATCGTCCCGACGGATCGAGCGCTCCCCCGCAGCTCGAACCCTGGCCCGCGGTACAGCCGAAGCAGTGCCGGCCGACGGCGATACGACGCGGGACCGGATGAACGAGCAGGTCGCGCAGGTGAATTCCCGGTGCCTGTGCCCCGGCAGCGAGCCCCAGCATCTGGTTGAAATCGCAGTCGTAGACATAGCCTTGCCAATCGACGCTCAGCAGCGACCTGCACATCACCGAGGCGAGATTCTCGTCGCGATGCGCTGCCTCGAGCGTGGCCATGTAGTCGTCGAACAGGCCCTTGGAAACCAGCCAGGATCCGAACCGCTTGATCGGCATGTTGGCCAGCGCGAACAGTTCATTGAAGACGATCCCGAAGCGTTCGCCGAGCAGTCGCCGGTAGTCCGCCTCCAGCTCCGCCTGGGGCGGTGGCAGGAAGGCGCCGTTGGGGTTGTAGACCAGGTTCAGGACCAGGCCGCTGTGCGGCTGTCCGTAGCCAAGCGCATTGAGTTTCCGCAGAGCGCGGATCGAGGCTTCGAACACGCCCTCGCCCCGCTGGGCATCGACGTTCTCGGCGCTGTAGCAGGGCAGGGATGCGATGGTTTCCACGGCGTGCCCGGCCAGGAACGGTGCGACCCACTCGTAGCCCGGCTCCTCGATGATCGTCGGATTGAGCCGGTCCATGACGGCGATGCCGCGGTCCACCGCCTGCCGCACGAGCCAGCGGAAGTGCGGATTCATTTCCGGGGACCCACCGGTGAGATCGAAGCGGTGAATCCCGTGGCGCTCGGCCACCTGGAGCGCCAGGTCCATGGTGTCCCGGCTCATCAGCTCGGTGCGACGGGGACCGGCATTCACGTGGCAATGGATGCAGCTCAGATTGCACAGGTAGCCCAGGTTCAGCTGCAGGACGGTCAGGCGGTCGCGTTCGATCGCCGGGAATCGTCCACCGCGCAGCAGCGGCCAGGTTTCACGCATCGGCGTTGATCCTCGTGCAGGCAGGATGGGGGATCGGTGCACGGTCCATGGAAAAGTACAGCTCGCCGCCGGTCTTGAGCACCCGGGCAAGGTCACGAGGGAAGGAGGTCGCTGGGGCCTCCAGGGGGGTTCTGCCCCGGCATTCCCTTCGCCGGTTCTGGCGCAGTAGCATCCTCGAGTCGTGCTACTGTCGAGCGTTGGGAAAAGGAATTCCCTATCCCGATGTCCCGAAGGAGACCACCCATGCCCGCGAGTTTCGCTTCGCAGCCCAGAGGCGTCAACGCCTTGGCTCGGGTCGCCGGGCTGCTCTTGCTGCTGGTGCTCCCCTCCGTTCTCTTCGCGTCGAGCCACCGCGAGGCGCCGGCCATCTCCCGCCGGCCGGCGGCCGACAACACCGACGTCTACGTGTTCGTCTCGCCCAACGAGACGGGACGCGTCGTGCTGGCGGCGAGCTGGGTGCCGTTCGAGGCACCGGAAGCAGGTCCCCTCTACTGGGAATGGGACGACGACATCATCTACGAGATCCTGGTCGACAATGATGGCGACGCGGTGGCTGACATCACCTATCGCCTGCAGAGTCAGGCCGAGGTAGAAAACCCCGATACCTTTCTATACGCCACGGGGCCCATCACCTCGCTGTCCGATCCCGATTGGAATCGCAAGCAGCGGGTCACGATCAGCGAGGTGGTCAGCGGCGGGGCGACCACGGTCCTGGTGGATAACCTGCTCACCGCGCCGGCCAACATCGGAAGCAAGAGCACGCCCGACCACGCGGCTCTCGTCGCCGAAGCCAGCAGGGTCTACACCGACCCGGGCAACAGCGACCAGATCTTCGTCTACGCCGGCCAGACCGACGACGGGGCCTTCGCCGACCTGCAGCTGTTCGATCTGCTGACCCTGCGCGGCCAGTCGCCCCCCGTCGGCTACTCGGCAGGCGGCAACCGCCCGGTCGACTCCTATTCGGGCCACAACGTCCACAGCCTGGTGATCGAGGTGCCGGCCGACCGCCTGGTCGCCGGTGACGACCCTGTCATCGGCGTGTGGGCGGTGAGCCGACAGGTCTCCGACGGCCAGCAGGTGTCGCGCGCGGCAACGCCGATGTTCAACCAGGCCTTCCTGCCGCTCGGCCTGAAGGACTCGTTCAACGCCCTGGCCGCCTCGGGCGACCTCGCCACCTATGCGCTGCTGCAGGAGAGCGTCGAGGATCCCGAGCTCGGCAGTCTGCTGTGCGCGCTCTACGGACTCCCGCTGCCCGGTGATGCGGGCTCGAGCTGCGCGACCGCCTACACGTCTGGTGTGCCCCGCTCGGGGCGCGGCGACGTGTTCGACATCCTGCTTCAGGGGATGGTCCTCGCCAATCCATTCACCATCCAGACCGCGAGTGGACCGCTTGAACTCCCAAAGGACTTCAACGTCAACCGGCCGGCCGGCGTGGTGCCCGCCGAGATGCTGCGACTCAACACCTCCGTGGGCGGTGCTTCCTGCGCTCCGGAGCCGTCGCGCCTGGGCTTGCTCGGCGGGGACCTGTGCGGCTTCCCCAACGGGCGCCGCCCCGCCGACGACGTCGTCGACATCATCCTCCTCGCGGTCGCCGGAGCGGCCTATGAGGCCCTGGACGCCCGGGACGCCACCTTCGCCTTCAACTCCGCTCTCCTCACCATCCTCAGAGACGGTGTGGACGACAACGACCTGCCCTTCGCGTCGTCCTTCCCCTATCTCGCTGCCGCCCAGTCCGGGCAGGAGCACGTCCACGAGGACCCGTCGGTCTTCGCCGACGGCTTCGAGAGCGGCGACACCTCAAGTAGCGCTCATACTGCCTCGCTTGGTGCGAGCGAGCCGGCATGCAGCGAAGGCGTCACAGTTTCATCGGCCAGACCCGTGAAAATGGGGACGGGCGGATTTTTCTGCCAGCTCCGCGACGACACGCTCGACTGGATCCGGACTCGCGATGCCCCACAACGCGCGTTCGGAGGCGCATGCATCGTCGCCATGATCGAGCGCAGCCGCAATCTGCCGGCGGACG
>DASRZM010000064.1:0-33383 GCA_035686365.1 Lysobacteraceae bacterium
CGCCTCCAGCGCCAGCGCCCCCGGCGAGCGCCACCATGGCAGCTCGCGCTGGACCTTGGTGCTGGAGCCCGGTGCGGTCAGCGGCGCCACGCCGACCTCGCCGACCTCGTGCACCAGCATCGGGGCCGGCACGCCCTTGAAACGGTAGCGGCCGTGGGTCAGCCAGCGGACGTGTGCCGCCACCTCGCCCAGATCGCCCTGGGCGCGCTGCGCCAGGTTCTGCGCCACGCCCGAGAGCAGGATCTGGCCCGGGCGCGCCAGCGACATCAGCCGGGCCGCCACCGGCTTGGCCAGGCCCTCGACTTCCACCGCCTTGGCGCCGCCGGCCACCTCCGAGCGGGAGTTCTCCCAGACCATCACCTCGCCGACGTGGATCCCCACGCGCGCACGCAACGACTCGCCGGCCGCGTCGGGATCGTGCAGCGAGCGCTGGTAGTCGAGCGCGAAGGCCACGGCCTGGACCGGGCGGTCGAACAGGGCCAGGAAGCCGTCGGTCTTGTCGATCTCGCGGCCCCCGTGGCGCTGCAGCAACTCGCGCGCGAGCCGGTCGTGACGGCGGATGCAGTCACTGCCGCGGCGATCGCCCAGGCGCTCGATCAGCGCGGTGGAGTCGACCAGATCGCACACCAGCACCGTGCGCAGCTGCGGCAGCGCGCGCGCGCTGGCGGTCCTGCTCTCGATGCCGTCTCCTTCGCCCATGGACCCCCGCCTGCTGCCAGGAACTGCGCAGATCGGTCGATTCTGCGCCAATTGCAGGCCTGCACCAAACCAGGGTGGCGCCGGCTCAGTCGCAGAGCTTCCAGCCGTCGCCGCCGTTGCCCTTGGCCTGGTACAGGGCGGTGTCGGCGCGCGAGTACCAGGCCGGCCAGCTGCCACCGCCCGGACACAGGCAGGCGCCGACGCTGACCGTGACGCGGATGCTTTCCTCGGGCCCCGCGAAGCGCAACCGGCGCACGTTCTCGACGATCTCCAGCGCGCGGTTGGTCAGCTCGCCGGCGTCGACCGCGTGGGTCAGCAGCGCGAACTCGTCGCCGCCGAGCCGGCACGGCAGATCGGTGGCCCCCGCGGCCGCGCGCACTTCCGCGGCGACGGCCTGCAGTACGGCGTCGCCGGCGAGGTGCCCATGGCCGTCGTTGAGCTGCTTGAAACGGTCCACGTCGATCAGCAGCACGCCCGGGTGCCCGAGTGCCGGCTGCCGGAACTCGCGCTCGAGGAACTGGTACAGGCCACGTCGGTTGGCCAGGCCGGTGAGCTCGTCGGTGCGGGTGAGCTGCTCCACGGTGGTGAGCTCGCTCTGGGTCTGGCGCAGCGTGTCCAGCGCGATCATCAGGTCCTCGTTGCGCCGGCGCAGGCTCCCGATCAGCTGCTGCTCGCTCGAAACCAGGTAGGAAAACGAGCGCAGCATGAAGCGCGCCAGCAGCGTGGGCTCGGCGCCCAGCAATTGCTCGAAGGCCGCGTGCGAGATCACGTACAGCACGCTCTCCTCGGCGGCCGTGGCGCTGGCCAGGCGTGCATGATTGCCGATGAACAGCGCCAGCTCGCCGAAGTACTCACGCGGGCCCACCAGCTTGTCGGCCAGCCCGTCGCCGAACTCCAGCTGCACGCGGCCGCTGTCGATCACGAACATGCTGCGACCGATTTCGCCGCGCCGGAAGATGGTTTCGCGCGCGCCCGTTCTGCGCCGCTCGCCGGCGCCGCGGAACAGCGCCAGCTCGGTGTCGGACAGCGCGCGCGGCAGCAGGTTGGGTCGCGCCGGGCTGTAGGCCGCGGCCGGCCGTTCCGGTGCGGTGGAGTCGGTGGCGGTCACGCCGTGCCCCCCGATGGGTCCAGGACAGCCGGATTCTACGGCATCGCCGCCGCACGATTGCGCCGGGCCGACCGCTGCCGCGCTGGTGCACCACTGCCGCCGTCTTGACCTGCCTTTGCCGGGCGCCACGGCTATGCTCGCGGCATGCCCCACCCCCACCCCCACACCCACTGCGCGAGAGGCCACCGCACCGCGCGGCGGGGCCTCGTGTCGGCGCTGGCGCTGGCGGGTCTTCTGCACACCGGGGCCGTCGCGGCGCTGACGCTCACCGGTTTCGACGTGCGCGGCATCGCCGACCCGGAGCTGAGCGAGAACGTCCGGGCCCGGCTCGGTGCACTGCGCGCCGAGGTCGGCGTGTCGATCACCGAGGCGCGCCTGAGCTACCTGCTGCGCAACGCCCCCGAGGAGGTCCGCAAGGCGCTGGAGCCGTTCGGGTACTACGAGCCGCAGGTCGAGGTCACGCCGCAGCGCAGCGGGGAGACGGCCACGATCGTGATCGATGTCACCCCGGGCCCGGCGATCAAGGTCGAACGCCACCAGATCGTGCTCGAGGGCGAAGGCGCCGATGACAGCGTGCTGCAACGCCGGCGCGACCGCTTCCTCCCCCGGCCGGGGGACGTGCTCCGCCACCCGCTGTACGAGCAGAGCAAGTCGCGGCTGCAGCGCTCGCTGGCCGAGCGCGGGTACTTCGACGCGGCCCTGATGACCCATCGCGTGGCGGTTACCCGCGCGGCGCAGAGCGCGACCATCGAACTGAAGGTCGATACCGGCCGCCGCTACCGCTTCGGCGCGACCACCTACGAGGGCAGCCACATCGACCCCGACGTGCTCGAACGCGTGGTGCCGTACGAGGCCGGCGACGTGTTCCACCAGGCGCGCCTGGTCGCGTTGCACGAGCGCCTGGTGGAACTGGACTACTTCGGCTACGTCGACATCCAGCCGCAGCCGGAGGAAGGCGGCGAGGCGATCGCACCGGTCACGGTGTCGCTGACGCCGGCCAAGCGCACGATCTATACCGCCGGCATCGGCTACGGCACCGACACCGGGCCCTCGCTGCGCGCCGGCGTGGAACGCCGCTACGTCAATGCACGCGGGCACAAGCTCGGCGCCGAGGTCGAGATCGGCGGGCGCCGCAGCAGCTTTGCGGTTCTGTACCGGATGCCGGCGCTGCACTGGCTGCCGGGCTGGTGGAGCATCGGCGCCAACGCCCGCGACGAGAAGTTCGGCGACTTCGACTCGCGCATCTTCGAGGTCGTGGGCGCGCGCAGCGTGGACTGGGAGGGCTTCCGGTTTTCCGGCGAGTTGCACGTGCGCCAGGAGTCCTTTGACGATGTGGACGTGTTCCTGGTCTACCCGGAGATCCGCGCCGGCCGCACAACTAGCGACGATGCGCTGTACCCGAACCGCGGCTACCGGGTCAGCGTCGGGTTGGCGGCGGGCTCCGGCGCGCTGGGCAGCGACCTGGACTTCGCGCGGCTGTACGGCTCGGCCAGCTTTGTGCACCGGCTCTCGCCTTCCAACCGCCTGCTGCTGCGCGGCGAGGTCGGCCACCTGGAAACCGACGCGTTCGCGCGGATGCCACCGAGCCTGCGTTTCTTTGCCGGCGGCGACCGCAGCATCCGCGGCTACGGCTACCACGAGCTGGGCGAGCGCGACCAGGACGGACGCACCATCGGTGGCCGCAACCTGGTCGTGGCCAGCGTCGAGATCGAGCATATGTTCAATCCACAGTGGGGCATCGCCGGCTTCGTGGATGCGGGCAACGCCTTCAATGGCAGCGATCTGGATCCGCGCGTGGGCGTGGGGGTCGGCGCGCGCTGGCGCTCACCGGTGGGGCCGGTGCGGGTGGACCTCGGCGTCGGGCTCGACGATCCCGACAGCGCCGTGCAGCTGCACCTGAACATCGGCCCGGACCTCTGAGATGGCCACACCGGCCGCACGCGGACCCCAGAGCGGCAAGCGCCGCCGCGGGCTGCGCCTGCTCGCCGTGTTCGGCGCGCTGCTGCTGGCGCTGGTGGTGGCCGGCGCGGTGGGCGGGCTGTGGTTGCTGCGAAGCGAGTCCGGCCGCGACTTCGCACTGGCGCGGCTGAGCGCGGCGCTGCCCGCCGGCTCGGTGCACTGGCAACGGGCCGAGGGCACGCTGGGCGGCGGCGTGACGCTGCATGGTCTGCGCCTGGACCAGGAGAGCATGCGGATCCAGGCCCGGCAGGTGCGCATCGAGCTGGCACCTCTGGCCCTGCTGGGCCGGACGCTGCGGATCGAGTCGCTGCAGGTGGACGGCGTGGACTGGCAGTTCGTCGAGCCACCGCAACCGGCTCTCGACGAGCAGGGGCTGTCGCTGCGGATGCCAAACCTGCAGCTGCCGATCGCGATCGAGCTGCACAACGCGCACCTGCGGCAGGCGCGGATCCGCAGCGGGCAGGACCTGCTGCTGGAGGTCCGGTCGCTGACACTGGCCGGGCGTGTGCAACGCGACGGTCGCCTGCGTATCCGCGAACTGGCGCTGGACGCCGACCGCGGGCAGCTCACCGGCGAGGGTCGCATCGACCTGGACGGCACGCTCTCGGGCGACGCCACGCTGCGCTGGACCGGGCCGGGCGGGGGCACGTTGCGGATCGACCTGGACGGCCGCCGCGACGCCAGTCGCCTGCAGGTGCTCGATGAGGCCCGGCCCTCGCAGGCGCTGGTGCTGGTGCTGCAGGGCGAGCGCTGGCAACTGGACAGCACGGTGGAGGGCTTCGATCCGCGACCGTGGTTTCCGGACTGGCCGCACGGTCCGGTCACCGCAGTGATCGAGGGCCGCGGCGAGGGCTGGTCGGGGACGCTCGCCGGCCGCGCCGGGCTGGGCGATCTGGAACTGGTCCTGCGTCCCTCGACGCTGGCACTGATCGACGAAGGCCAGGCCCTGCAGGTGGATCCGCTGCACCTGGCGCTGGCCGACGGCGGGACCGCGCGTATCCACGGCCGCCTGGCGCTGACGGGCGAGCACGCCGCCGACCTGGTCGCCACGCTCCAGGACGTGGCCTTCTCCCGCGAGCCGCCGCGACGGCTCTCGGGCGAGCTGATCGCCAAGGGCAGCATCGACGGCTACACGCTGGCATTCGACGGCATCGTCGATGCCGAGGGCGAGCCGGTCGCGGTCAATCTGGCAGCCACCGGCGATGCCCACGGGCTGGTCTTCACGCGACTGCACGCACGCAGCGAAGGCAGCGAACTGGTCGGCGAGGGCCGGGTGGCCTGGTCGCCGCACACGCAACTGATGCTCGATGCCCGGCTGCAGGACTTCGACCCTTCGCGCTTCGTCCCCGAGCTGCCCGGTTCGGTTTCCGGCGCCCTGCGCCTGGAGCTGGTGCTGACCGACCCGTGGCGGCTGGACGCGCAGTTCCAGGACATCGGCGGCACCCTGCGCGGGCGGGCACTGCGGGCCGAGGGCCGCCTGGCGCTGGGCCCGGATCCGGCCCCCAGCGACCTGGACTTCCAGCTGGGCGAAAGTCACGTGCGCGTGCGCGGCCGCGCTGGTCCGGAACTGGACCTGCGCGCGGAGCTCGCGCCGCTGCGGCTGTCGGACCTGCTGCCAGACGCCGCCGGCGAGATCTCCGGCACGCTGCAGGCGAGCGGGCCGCGTGCGGCAGCGCGCTGGCAGGCCGAGCTGGCCGTACAGGGCCTGGATCTGGCCGGCGTGCGCGCCGGGGACGCCACGCTGCGCGGCGAGTACTCGGCAGGCGCGGGTGGCGCCGGGCACCTGGATTTCGCGGGTGAGGACCTTCAGTTCGCCGGCCAGCGCTTCGCCACCGCGCGGGTGCGCGCGAGCGGACGGCTGGACGCGCACACGATCGAGGTGGACGCCGAGGGCGAGACCAGCGTGCAGGCACTACTCGAGGCCGGCTATGGCAACGACACCTGGTCGGGGCAGCTGCGCGAGCTGGCGATCGCGCCGGCCCGGATCCCGCGGCTGGAGCTCGATGCGCCCGCCGCCTTTTCGATCGGCGCCGATGCGCTGGAGATCGACCGTGCCTGCCTGGCCGGCGGGCAGGCGCGGCTGTGCGCCCAGGCGCACACCGCCGGGCAGGTGCAATCGCTGCAGGTGGAACTCGACGCCCTGCCGCTGGCCTTGGCCGAGCCGTGGCTCGCGCCCGACCGCGCCGTCCCCGTGAGCATCGAGGGCAACGCGCGCGGCCGCCTGCACTGGCAACGCGATGCCCGGGACGAACGCCTGGATTTCGAGCTGACGCTGGCGCAGGGCGAGCTCGCGCTGGCCGGCGTCGAGCGACGGGCGCTGCTGGCGTGGCAGGACCTGCAGCTTCAGGGCGCGATCGCCGAGGGCCGGCTGCAGGCCGAGCTTACCGGCACGCTCGAACAGGGCGGCCGCATCGACGCCCGGCTGGAGGGCGCCTCGCCGCTGGCCGACCCCGGTGCCGCGATGACCGGCACGCTGTCGCTGTCGCTGCCGCGCCTGCGCGTGCTCGAGCTGCTGGCCCCGCAGGTCGCCAATCCGTCCGGGCGGCTGGAGGCCACGCTGGATCTGGCCGGGAGCTGGGACGACCCGGCCGCCACCGGCACGGTCGCGATCGAATCGCTGTCGGGCGAGCTGCCGGGCATGGGCATCGCGATCCAGGACGGTACCCTGACCCTGCGCTCCTCCGGCCAGGACAGCATGCAGGTGAGCGGTTCCCTGCCCACCGGCGAGGGGACGCTGCGCGTGGACGGCACGCTCAATCGACTGGCGGCCGCACCCAGCCTGGAGCTCACCGTCACCGGCGAGCGCGTGCTGATGGCCGACACCCCGCTGGTGCGCGCGGTGGTCAGCCCGGACCTGACGCTGACCTACGCCGAGCGCAGGCTCGAGTTCGGCGGCAGCCTCGGGATCCCGGAAGGGCGCCTGGATCTGGACTACCTGGACGACACCGTGCAGCCCTCGCCGGACGTGGTGGTGCTCGATCCGCGCGAGGGCGCCGCACAGGATGCGCCGATCGCGGTGCACGGCCGCGTCGAGGTCACCCTGGGCGAGGCGGTGCTGCTGCTCGGCTACGGATTCGATGGCCGCGTGGCGGGCACCGTGAACATCCGCGAGCGCCCGGGCCGGCTGGCGACCGCGCGCGGCCGCCTGGAGCTCAGCGGCCAGTACGAGGCCTACGGCCAGCAGCTGGAGATCGTGCGCGGACGGCTGCTGTACTCGAACTCGCCGCTGGACAACCCCGCGCTGGACCTGCGCGCCGAACGCGAGATCCAAGAGCAGACCGTCGGCCTGGACATCGGCGGCACCGCGCTCACGCCGATGGTGCGCGTGTACTCCAACCCGGCGCTGCCCGAGGCCGAGGCGCTGGGCTACCTGGTCCTGGGCCGGCCGCTGTCCGCGGCCACCGAGGCCGACAGCGCCCAACTCAGCCAGGCCGCGGTGGCGGTCGGCGGCAACCTGCTGGCCGAGAAGCTCGGTTCCCGGCTGGGCTTCGACACCTTCGGCGTATCGGACTCGCGCACGCTCGGTGGCAGTGCATTCACCGTAGGCAAGTACCTGTCCCCGAAACTGTATGTCAGCTACGGCGTATCGCTGTTCGGGACCGGCGAGGTGCTGGGTTTCAACTACCTGCTCAACGAGCACTGGCAGGTGGAACTGGAGTCCGGGCAGGAGAACCGGGTCGGGCTCAAGTACCGCATCGAGCGTTGAAGCGTTGCCCCGATGCGACCGACGGCGCGACGCCGCGCCGCGGCCGGCCGTCTACGACACTGAGGGTAGTACAATCCGCGGCTCGCTCCGGGCCCGCCCGTGCGCGCCCACCGAATCCGCCATTGCACCGAGGAGTACGTCCATGCGAGTTGCGCTCGCCCTGACCCTTGCCCTGGCCGTATCGGCCTGCGGCCAGCAGGCCGAACCGTCCGGCGCCCGGTCCGGCGCCCCCGATGCGCGGCAGCAGGCGCAGCCCCCGGTCGTGTCCGGCCCGGCCGTGACCGGCACCATCAACGTGCCGGGCCTGGCCCAGCTTCCCGAAGGCCTGCAGCTGAACCTCAAGCTGCTGGACCTGAGCGATCCCACGGTCACCCCGCCGGTGGTCGCCGAAACCACCACCACCGGGCCGCGTCGGCTGCCGCACCCCTTCGCCCTGGGCTATCCGGCCAACGGGGTCAGCGCGCAGGGCCGCTACGGCCTGGAAGTGGCGCTGCAGGCCGGTGGCGCCACCTTGTACGGCACGCCCGAGCCGATCGGCGTGCTGGGCGCCGCGCCCGGCAGCGGCGTGGTCGCCACCTTGGTGCGCGGCGGCCAGAGCCGCGCCGGCGTGGATCCGGGCGCGCAGACGCGTGCCGACTTCGAATTGCTCGAATCCAAGCTCGGCAGCATGCGTCGGGTCACCGGCGAGCGCCTGGACGAGGCCGTGGCGGTGGGCTGGGACGCCTTCGTCGACGACACCGGCGTGCGCGTGGCGCGCGAGAACGTGGAACTGGCCGAAGGCGGCCATGCCGCCTACCGCTACGGCTACCGCGACGGCCGCCCGTGGGTGGTCGTGCGCGACAGTGGCGGCGCCACCACCTGGGTGGGCTGGAATCCCCGGGGCGAGGTGGTCCTGAACCAGCGCGGCACCGATGGCCCCATCGAGGCCGAGGAAGCCCAGCGGTTGTACGAGCGCGCGCAGCGGGTCCTGGCGAGCATCGGCCGGCGCTAGGAACCCTCTGAACAAGTTCAGAGGTTCGCGCGCCATGGATGGCGCGCTCGCGGATCAAGCACGCAAGTGCTTGATCCAGCGGAGCCGAGCCCGGACATGTGCCGGACTCGGCGAGTCTGATCGAGTCCAGGATGGACTTGATCAGACCTTCCCTAAGGCGCCGTCGCACAGCGCATGCAAGCGCCGCCCCCGGGCGGCGCTTGCGTATCGGGGGTCACAAGCGCACCCGTCAAAAGCGCACGCGCGCGCCGCGCACCTGCGGCTGGCGATCGACGATGTCGGTGTAGACCAGATGCACGGTTTCGCCGACCACGGCCATGCGCGGGAAGCCGGTGCCGTGACCGCGAGGCAGGCGCGCCACTTCGACCCGTTCCAATTCCTTCGACGCGGCCGCGTCCACCCGCGAAAGCCACAGCGTCTGCCCCTGTTCGTCCTCACCGATCCAGCTCACCAGCACCCGATCGCCCAGGCGTTCGACGTCGACGCGACCCTGCACGTGGGCGCCGCGTGCCAGCTCCAGCGGCGGCGCGAAGGCCGCGCCGCCGTCGTCCGAACGCGCCAGCCGCACGGCCGGCGCGTCGTCGGCGGCGGTGTACCAGGCCACGTGGACCTGTTCGCCGCGGGCATCGAGTGCCGGGCCGTTGACCGGGCAGGCCGGCATCGTCCAGCCGTCGGCATGGACCGGCGCCGGGGCGCTCCATTGCCCGCCGGCGAGCCGGGTGTGAGCGATGTCGCGCACCTCGCCTTGGCTGCGGTCGCGGAACACCACCACGGCACCGCCCGGGGTGCGTCCGGCCGCGGTCTGGCAGCAGTCGCAGACGCGATCGTCCAGCGCCCACTCCTGCTGCTTGCCGTCGCGTCCGACCAGCGCCGCGCGCAGGCCCATCGCGCCGCCCCCGGCGCCGCCATGTCCGTGCCCGCCGGCGGTATTGCGGCCGTCGAGCCAGGCCACCAGGACAGTGTCATCGCGCCAGGGCAGCAGCGAGACGAAGCCGTGCTCGGTCGGCGTGCCGTCCTCGTGCACGGCCTGCGGCGGCGAAAACGACGCGCCGCCGTCGCGCGAACGCACCAGTTTGACGTCGTAGGCATAGGTGGCCTCGGCGCTCTTGGCCAGCACGAAGCTGACGATGTCGCCGTTTTCCAGTACCGCGAGCGAAGGAAAGTCGGCCCAGTTGACGAACCAGTCGCTGCCGCGCGCGGCCACGTGCACGGCCCCGAAGCCGCCGGCGTCGTGGCGCACGTGCCGCAGCACGTGGTCCTGCCCATCCTTTTCGATCCAGCTCAGGTGCACGGCACCGTCGGCCGCCGCCGCGATGTTCGGCTGCGCGCTCCAGCCCTGGGCCGGCAAGGGCCACGGTTCGACCTCGGCGGCGCGGACAGCAACGCCGGCGCAGATCAGCAGCGGCAGGACAATCCATCGCATCGTCGGTTCTCCTTGGTCGCTGGTGTGCGGTTCAGGCGGCGTCGCGCGCGCCGCGCCGCTTCAGGTGCACCAGCAGCAGCGAGATCGCTGCCGGCGTCACCCCGGCGATGCGCTGCGCCTGGCCGACGGTCTGCGGCCGGGACGCCTGGAGTTTCTGCGTGACCTCGGCCGAGAGGCCGCGCACGCTCGCGTACTGGAAGTCCCCGGGAATGGCGGTGTCCTCGTTGCGTCGCTGGCGTTCGATTTCCTGGCGCTGGCGGTCCAGGTACCCGGCGTACTTGACCCCGACCTCGACCTGCTCGGCCACCCGCGCATCGTCCACACCCGGGCCGATCCCGGGTACGCGCATCAGCGCCCGGTAGCCCAGCTCCGGCCGCCGGAGCAGGTCCAGCGCCGAGGTCTCGCGGGTGAGTTCCACGCCCAGCGCATCGTGGAGGTCGCGGCCCAGCGCATTGCCTGGCGCGGCCCAGGTGGCGGCGAGCCGCGTACGCTCGCGCTCGATCGCCTCGCGCTTGCGCTCGAATGCCGACCAGCGCGCGTCCGCGACCAGGCCCAGCTCGCGCCCGGTCGGGGTCAGGCGCAGGTCGGCATTGTCCTCGCGCAGCTGCAGACGGTACTCGGCGCGCGAGGTGAACATGCGGTAGGGCTCGCTGGTGCCGTTGCTGATCAGGTCGTCGATCAGCACGCCGATGTAGGCCTCGTCGCGGCGCGGGGACCAGGCCGGCAGGCCGCGCGCGGCGCGCGCCGCATTGAGACCGGCGATCAGCCCCTGCGCCGCGGCTTCCTCGTAACCGGTGGTGCCGTTGATCTGACCGGCGAAGTACAGGCCGGCGATGGTTCGGGTCTCGAGCGAGGACTTCAGGCCGCGCGGGTCGAAGTAGTCGTACTCGATCGCGTAGCCCGGGCGCGTGATGTGGGCGCCTTCCAGGCCCGGGATCGTGCGCACCAGCGCCCACTGCACGTCGAACGGCAGCGAGGTCGAGATGCCGTTGGGATAGACCTCGAAGCTGTCCAGACCCTCGGGCTCGATGAAGACCTGGTGCGAGGCCTTCCCGGCGAAGCGCACGACCTTGTCCTCGATCGAAGGGCAGTAGCGCGGCCCCACGCCCTGGATCTGTCCCGAGTACAGCGGCGAGCGATCGAGTGCGCCGCGGATCAGCGCGTGGGTGGCCTCCGAGGTGTGGGTGATCCAGCACGGCAGCTGGCGCGGATGCCGTGCCGGATCGCCCAGGTACGAAAAGCACGGCCGCGGCGTGTCGCCCGGCTGTGCCTGCAGCCTGGCGTAGTCGATGCTGCGGCCGTCGATGCGTGGCGGGGTACCGGTCTTGAGCCGGCCCACGCCCAGCGGCAGTTCGCGCAGGCGCCGCGCCAGCGTCAGCGCCGGGGCATCACCGGCGCGACCACCGTCGCTCTGGCGTTCGCCGACATGGATGCGCCCGGCCAGGAAGGTGCCCGCGGTCAGCACCACGCAGGCAGCGTCGAAGCGCAGGCCCATCTGGGTGGCCACGCCGGCCACGCGATCGCCTTCCAGCACCAGGTCGTCGACCGCCTGCTGGAACAGCCGCAAGCCGGGCTGCGACTCCACGCAGCGGCGGATCGCGGCGCGGTACAGCGCGCGGTCGGCCTGGCAGCGGGTCGCACGCACGGCCGGACCCTTGCGCGCATTGAGCGTGCGCCACTGGATGCCGGCGGCGTCGGCAGCCTCGGCCATGGCGCCGCCGAGCGCGTCGATCTCGCGCACCAGGTGGCCCTTGCCGATGCCGCCGATGGCCGGATTGCAGCTCATCTGGCCGATGGTCTCGATGCTGTGGGTGAGCAGCAGCGTGCGCGCGCCGCTGCGCGCGGCAGCCAGTGCGGCCTCGGTGCCGGCGTGGCCGCCGCCGATCACGATCACGTCGAAGGACTCGGGGTGTCGCACGATGCTCTGCTCGCGATGGGGCGGTGGGTCAAGCCGGTGGGTGGGGCGGGTGGACCGGGCTGCTCGATCCGGCCGGTGGATCGGGATGAACGAATACTGGCACGAACCGTGCAGGCTTTCTGGCGCACCCGCGGCGGCAGCGCCAGGGGGCGTCGGCCGAGTTGGACAGGGATCGGCCATGCGCGCCGCGGGGAAGCGCCTGCCGGGAACCGATCGTACCCGGCACCCATGCGTGAGGCGAGGGCGGCACTGCCGCCCTCGCCTTTTTCGTGCGTGGCGCAGCGCCCGGCCCGTTGCGGGCGGCGCTTGTTGCCGGAGGGAGAAGCCGGCGCCCGGCGGTCTTTTGGAACAGGGGGAATCCAGGGGACCGTATGCCGGGCGCCGAGCAAGTGGATTCGGCGCAAACCATCGGATCGACCGTGTCAGCAGGTGACGCGGTGTGCGTCGTAAACCGACGCAATGGGTCAGGTTGCGGGCGCAATCATGCGCCGGAGGCGGCAGCGGTTCAAGTGCTCTGGTTCACAGTTTTGCCCCCAGCGGAGGCGCCAGGTCGCCTCGGCGACCTCCGGCGCGGGCGCCGGGTGTTCTCTGGAGCGCGATCTGGCGGTGCCCAGCGGGGCAGGCACGCGAATTGCACAGGCCCCATTGCAAAACATCGGTTACATCGCCGCGCCTGGGGAGGAACCATGATCGCCGCTGCCAACCCGTTTTCCGACTACGACGCACTGACCCGTCGCCACGACCTGATGGTCGAGCTCTACCGCATCGATGTCGCGCGCGAGCACGCCCGCTCCAGCCACGAGCCGGACGCCATCGCCAAGCTCGAGACCTACCGCGACCGCGTCACCCAGAGCCTGGCCCGCCTGCCGGCCTGAGACCCACCCGAACTCCCCGAACGGCGGGCCGCAGGGCCCGCCTTTCTGCGACCGGCCGCCAGCGGCCGGTCTTTTTTTGCCCGCAGTGGCGTGGCCGTCGCCCGCCTCAGCGCTCGCGCCGGCCGCGCGCCGATCCGCGCTCCGATCCGCGCTCACTGCGCGAGGACGGGGCGCTGTCCGCGCGAGCATCGGAGCGGCTCTCGTACGCCGGGCTCCGGCTGGGCGGCTCGCGGGCGGGAGGCGGCGAGTACGACGGCGACGGCGCACCGTAGGAAGGCGCCGGCTGGCGCGCGTAGTCGCGTTGCACCGGTGCCGGCGCATGCTCGCGCACCGGCATCGGCGCGCGCGGCGCGTACCCGGCATCGCCGCCATAGGAAGCGCGGTCGTAGCTGCGCTCGTAGCCGCGCTCGTAGCCGCGCTGGTAGCCGCGCCCTTGGTCTGCTCGCGGCTGCGCCTGCGGGTAGTCGCGCCTGACCACCGGCGCGTCGGGCGCACGCATGCGCTCGCCGCGGCCCGGTGAGGCCTCGGTCCGCGCCGGAATCGTGACCGTGCGCGTGCGCGTGCGCAGCGGCACGCCCTCCTCGCGCAGCGTGCGGCGCAGATCCTGCTCGCGCCCGTCGCGCTGCGGGTACACCCGCCGCGATTCTCCGATCGCCGGCGGCGAACGTGCCGGCATCGTGTCATCGACCGCCCGGCGTTCCCCGCCACGCTGCGGCAGCGTGCGCGCGGTCCCGGCCTCGCGGCCCGGCAGGGCCCGCGCATCGCGGCGGATGTCGCGGGCCGGAACCGCGCCGCCATCGCGACCCGGACCGCGGGCGGCGCCACGCTGCTGTGCCCGCGCCGGCGCCAGCAGCCCGGCGGCCTCGCGCTTGGCGACACGCTCGCCGAAGCGGGTCGCGCCGCTCAGGTGCGCCAGCCGCTCGGCCTCGTGCCGCGCACTGCCATGCCGCGGCAACCGGTAGTGGTCGCGATAGCGCGGGTTGTAGGCGTAGTACGGATACCAGTCGTAGTACCAGTCGGTCCAGCCGTAGCGGTACGGCGAGTACGCGAAATATCCGCCGTGCCGCGGCCAGCCGTAGCTGATGCCCAGGCTCAGGTAGTTGCGCGGGAAAAAGGTGACCCCGTAGTAGTAGCCCGGGTACCAGTACGGATCGTAGAACCAGCGGTTCATCGGCCAGTACACCGAGTAGTAGGCGGGCCAGTGCAGGTAGCCCGAATACCGGTAGTCGGGCTCGCCGTACCAGTAGTCGCCGTAGCCGCCGTAGCCGGGCGAGTAATAGCTGTCGCCGGCGTAGCCGCGGTACGAGTCACGGTAGGACGAGCGGTAGCCACCGTCGTAGTAGCTGCCGTCGGCGTAGTAGCCGTCGTCGTAGTAGTAGTCGCGATGGGTCGCGCAGCCGCCCAGCAGCAGCGCGAGCGCGACGATGGGCCAGCGCGCCATGGCGAATCCCCTTGATGGTCGTAGCCCATCATCGCCCGCCACGGTGAATCGGTCCTGAAGGAGCCGCACCGGAGCCGGCGAAGGCCTCCCGGCCCGGCCCCGGCCGCCGCGGGCGTGCTAACTTCTCGCCGCCGAATCCCCCGACGGACCGCTCCCGATGGCCCTGCACCAGGCCTCCGGCCGCTGGCGGCTCGGCCTCGTGCTGGCGCTGACCACCGCCGGCATGTGGGCCACGCTGCCGGTGGCGCTGAAGATCGCGCTCGAACAGCTCGATGCGCTGACGCTGACCTGGTTCCGCTTCCTGGTGGCGGCGCTGCTGGTCGGCGCATGGGTCGCCTGGCGCGGCCGCCTGGGAGACTACCGCCGGCTCGGCCGCGGCGACTGGCTGTTGCTGGCGCTGGCGGCGCTGATGCTGATCGGCAACTACGTGCTGTACCTGGTCGGGCTGGACTACACCACCGCCGCCAATGCCCAGCTGATCATCCAGCTGGCGCCGCTGCTGATGGCGGTGGGCGGCATCGTCGTTTTCGGCGAACGCTTCTCGAAAGGCCAGTGGCTGGGACTTGCGGTGCTGTGCGCCGGCATGGCGGTGTTCTTCCGCGACCAGCTCGCGACGCTGGGCGGCAGCCCGCGCTACGTGGTCGGCGCGCTGCTGATCGTCGCCGCGGCAGTGGTGTGGGCGGTGTACGCGCTGGCACAGAAGCAGCTGCTGCGCATGCTTTCGTCGCCGGCGATCATGCTGTTCATCTACGCGGCCGCCACGGTCGTGCTGCTGCCGGTCTCCGAGCCTTCCAGGCTGCTGCAGCTCGACGGCCTGCACTGGCTGGCACTGCTGTACTGCGCGCTCAACACCCTGGGCGCCTACGGCGCCTTCGCCGAGGCGCTGGAGCACTGGGAGGCCTCGCGGGTGTCGGTGGTACTGGCGCTCACGCCGCTGCTGACCATGGCGGTGGTGATCGCCGGCCACGCGCTGGCGCCGCAGCTGGTGGCGCCCGAGCACATCGGCGCGCTGGGCATCGTCGGCGCATTGATGGTGGTCGCCGGCTCGGTGCTGACCAGCCTGCTGGGGCGGCGCCGGCGGCCGCCGGTCGTGGTGGCACCGTGCCCCGAGGCCGAAGCCGAAACCGAAACCGAGGCCGAACCCGGCCTCGGGCGCTGAAGCCGCGTCTCAGTCCGCCAGCAACCGGTCCAGCAGCTCGGTGGTCAGCGAGGAGGGCTCGGCACTGCGCAGTGACTGCAGCCCGGCGCGGATGTGCTGTGCGCGCGCCGCATCCAGGTGCTGCCAGTTTTCCAGTGCGCCGAGCTGGCGCGCCGCCAGCTGCGGGTTCGCCGCGTCGAGCGCGGCCACTGCGCCCAGCAGCAGCGCATAGCCGGCGCCGTCGGCCCGGTGGAACGCCACCGGGTTGCCGCGCGCGAAGCTGCCCAGGATGGCGCGCACCCGATTGGGGTTGCGCGGCAGCCAGTGCCGGCCGGTCATCAGCGCCTGCACGCGCCCGATGGCGTCCGCCAGTGGCGCGCTGGCAACGATCGCCAGCCACTTGTCGGTCACCAGCGCATCGGCGCCATGGCGGCTGGCGAACGCCGACAGCGCCTGCGGCGCCGCGGATGCGTCCGCGTGCACCAGCGCACGCAGCGCGGCGAGCCGGTCGGTCATGGTCGCGGCCGCGGCGAACTGTGTCTGCGCCAGTGCGGCCGCGGGATCCATCCGGGTGAGCAGGTCCAGCGCCGTGTTCTTCAGCCGGCGCGCGGCGATGGCGGGCGCGTTCATGGCGTCCGGATCGACCGCGGCCATGTCCTGGTAGCGCCGTTCCAGCCGTTCGACGTGGCGCTCGGCCAGCTCGTCGAGCAGTTCCTCGCGCGCCGCCCAGACCCGGTCGACGTCGACCGTGCCGCCGCTGGCGACGACCTCGTCGACCAGCGTGTCGAAGGCCGGCAGCTGCAGGCACTGGGCGACGAAGGCCGGGTCCAGCTCGGCGTCCTCCAGCAGCACTGCAGTGGCATCGAGCAGGGCCAGCCGGCTGGCCCCGGCCTCGCCGCGCGCCAGGATCGCGTCGGTGGCCAGGCGCTGGATCGCGTCCCAGCGCAGCAGCGGGTCGCGTTCGATCGAGGCCAGCCGCCCCAGCGCGTCGGGCCCGTAGTCGTAGCGCACGCGCACCGGCGCCGACAGCGCCTGGCCGAAAGCCGGCAACGGGGCCGCGTCGACGTCCTCCAGGCACAGCGTGTGTCGCGCACCGCTGAGTTCGATCAGGCCCTCATGCACGGGTGCATCGCCTGCCAGCGCGCGCTCGATGCGACGACCGCGGGCGTCGTACAGCGCGTAGGCGAGCGGGATCGGCAGCGGCTGCTTTTCGGACTGCCCCGGCGTGGGCGGCGTGTGCTGGGTGATCTGGACCTCGTAGCGGCGCGTGGTGGCATCGTAGCTGTCGCGGATCTCCACCACCGGCGTACCGGCCTGCGAATACCAGCGCAGGAAACCGGAAAGGTCGCGCTGCCCGGCCTCGGTCATGGCGGCCACGAACGCCTCGATGGTGACCGCGCTGCCTCGATGGCGCGCGAAGTACAGGTCCAGTCCCTGCCGGAACGCGGTCTCGCCCAGCAGCGTGTGCAACATGCGCACGATCTCGGCGCCTTTCTCGTACACGGTCGCGGTATAGAAGTTGTCGATCTCGCGGTAGCTGTTTGGGCGCACCGGATGTGCCAGCGGACCGGAATCCTCGACGAACTGGCGCGCACGCAGCATCCGCACGTCCTCGATGCGCTTGACCGCGCGCGAGTTCATGTCGGAAGTGAACTCCTGGTCGCGGAAAACCGTCAGGCCTTCCTTGAGCGCGAGCTGGAACCAGTCGCGCACGGTCACGCGGTTGCCGCTCCAGTGATGGAAGTACTCGTGGCCGATCACCGACTCCACGTCGGAGAAATCGGCGTCGGTGGCGGTGTCCGGATCGGCCAGGATGTAGCGGGCGTTGAAGATGTTCAGGCCGGTGTTCTCCATCGCGCCCATATTGAAGTCGCGGGCGGCCACGACGTTGAACTCGGCCATGTCGTATTCGCGGCCGAAGCGCTGCTCGTCCCAGCGCATGGCACGCAGCACGCACTGCAGCGCGTGCCTGCAGCGGGTCACGTCCTCCGGCGCGGCCCACACCGCCACCGCGACATCGTTGCCCGAGCGCGTGGTGTGGCGCGCGCGCACGCTGTCCAGGGCGCCGGCGACCAGGGCGAACAGGTAACAGGGCTTGGGTTCGGGATCGACCCAGCGCGCGTAATGGCGGCCATCGGGCAGGCGGCCGGCGTCCTCGCAGTTGCCGTTGCCCAGCAGCACCGGATAGCGCGCCACGTCGGCGCGCAGCAGCACCTCGTAGCGGCTGAGCACATCGGGGCGGTCCAGTGCGTAGGTGATCCGGCGGAAACCATGCGCTTCGCACTGGGTCAGCAGCAGGCCCTCGCTGGCGTACAGACCCTCCAGCCGGGTATTGCGCTCGGGCCCGATCCGCACCCGGGTCTGCACCGTGCAGGCACGGTCGATCCCCGGCAAGGTCAGCCCGGCCGGATCGATGCGCATGCCGTCGGCCGCGACCGGATCGCCGTCCACGCGCAGTTCCAGCAGCTCCAGGGCTTCGCCGTCCAGGCGCAGCGGCTGCAGCGGCTGCCCGGGGTCGGGTTCCAGCTGCAAGCGCGCCGTCACCTCGGTGGCGGCGGCGTCCAGGTCGAACTCCAGCTCGATGGCAAGGCAGCGCCAGGGCGGGGGTGCATAGTCGTGGCGGCAGGTGGCGGGCGCCTGGGTCATCGCGGGCTGCCTTGCCGGGCGGCGTCAGGGGAGCGCTACGCTACCATGCGCGTTTTCGCGGTCGCAGCCGATGAGCGAAGCCCCGATCCCGCAGCTGGAGGACGTGCGCGACGCCGCCGCGCGCATCGCCCCGTACGCGCAGGTGACCCCGCTGCGCGAGTCCGGCTCGATCGACGCGCGGGCCGGCGCGCGGCTGCGGTTCAAGTGCGAGAACCTGCAGCGCACCGGGGCCTTCAAGTTCCGCGGCGCCTGCAATGCCGTGTTCGCCCTGCCGCAGGCGCAGGCGCGCGCCGGAGTGGTCACCCACTCCTCCGGCAACCATGGCGCCGCGCTGGCGCTGGCCGCGCAGCTGCGCGGCATCCCCGCCCACGTGGTGGTCCCCGAGGGCGCGGTGCCGGCCAAGCTGGCGGCGATCGCGGCCTTCGGCGCCACCGTGCATCGATGCGAGCCGACGCTGGCGGCGCGCGAATCCGTGACCGCCGAAGTGCAGGCGCGCACCGGTGCGACGCTCGTGCACCCGTATGCCGATGTCCGCGTGATCGCGGGCCAGGGGACCGCGACGCTGGAACTGCTGGCGCAGGCCGACGGGCTCGACGCCGTGATCGCGCCGATCGGCGGTGGCGGCCTGATCGGCGGCACCGCCACGGTGTTGCGCGCACTGGCCCCGCGGGTGGAGATCTTCGCCGCCGAGCCCGAGGGCGCGGCCGACGCGCTGGCTTCGCTGCAGGCGGGCCACCGGATCACCGACATCGTGCCCGACACCGTCTGCGACGGACTGCGCGCTGCGATCGGCGCCGTCAATTTCGAACTGCTGCGCCGGCACGCGGTGACCGTGCTGCCGGTGGACGATGCCGAAGTGATCGCGGCGATGCGGCTGATGTGGGAGCGCCTGAAGCTGCTGGTGGAGCCCTCCGGCGCCACCGTGCTGGCCGCCGTGCTGCGCCACCGCACCCACTTTGCCGGCCGCCGGGTCGGCCTGATCGTGTCCGGCGGCAACGTCGATCTGGCCTCCGCCTGTGGCCTGTTCGCAACCGCGGCCGCCGCCCAGGCCCGGCTTCGTCCAGAATAGGCCCCTGCCCGCACGCGTCCGAAGGCGATGATGATCGACGGCACCCGATCCTCCGACCGCACCACCGAGCTGGTGCTGGCCTATTACGCGGCCTACAACCGCGCGGACCTGGAGGGCATGCTGGCGATGGTCGGCGACGGGATCGTCCACGAGATCAACCAGGGCCGGCGCGAGGTCGGGCGCGAGGCCCTGCGCGGCTATCTGGTGGAGCGGGCGCGCTGCTACCGCGAGCAGCTCAGCGACGTGGTGGTGCTGGCCAGCTGGGACGGCAACCGCGCCGCGGCCGAGTACCAGGTCGAGGGCAGCTACCTGGCCACCCAGGGCGACCTGCCGGCGGCGCACGGCCAGACCTACCGGCTGGCCGGCGGCGCCTTCTTCGAAGTCCAGGGCAGCCGGATCACCCGCATCACCAACTACTACAACCTGCAGGACTGGCTGCGCCAGGTCGGCACGCCCTGAGCCGGCCCGCGCGCCGGCGCCGGCACGCCGCCGCGGTCAGCCGCCGCGACGGCGCACCGGGATGCGGTCGGCCGGGAAGCTGGCGATGACGCCACCGGCGTCGAATCGCGGCTGGCCCGGCGGCGGGCCCCAGGCGTGGGCGTACACGACCTCCCAGCTGCTGGGCAGCACGCCATCGCGGCGCAGCGGCTCGTAGGCCTCGAACACGCTGCGCATGCGGTCCTTGCCGGTGAGCGTGCGCCGGCGCGCGCGCATGGCGTTGCTGGCGCCGATCGCGCGCAGTTCGTGCATCAGCGTGGGCACGTCCGGATAGGTCAGGGTGAAGGTGTCCTGATCCAGCACCGGGTCGCGGAAGCCGTGCCTGAGCAGCGCATCGCCCAGTGCCTGCATGCTCGGGAAGCGGCTCACGTGCTCCTGGCGGTCGGCAGCGGCGAAGGCCCCGCGCAGTTCCCGCAGCGTCCCGGGCCCGAAGGTGGAGACCAGCAGCATGCCTTCGGGTCGCAGCACCCGGCGGAACTCCGCGAAGGCGGCATCGATGTCCTCGACCCACTGCAGGCACAGGCTCGAATACAGCACATCGATGCTGGCCTCGGACAGCGGCAGGGCCTGGGCGTCGGCGCACACCGCGTGCAGCGGCCGCAGCCAGCTGCCGCGGGCACGCGCCTGCTGCAGCATCGGCAGGGCCAGGTCCACCGCGACCACGCGCGCGCGACGGTAACGTCGCCGCAGCGCCACCGTGGCGCGGCCGGTGCCGGCGCCCACGTCCACGATGCGCTCGGGGGTCCGTCCCTGCAGGTACTCGAGCTGCTCGAGCAGACGTTCGGCGACCTGCTGCTGCAGCACGGCGGTGGCCTCGTAGTTGCCGGCGGCGCGGCCGAAGGCGCGGCGGATCTGCTGGCGATCGAACAGTCGGTTCATGGCAGCTGCGTCCGGGCCGGGGTCGATGATCGGGCCATCGCCTCGACGCCGAGCGTACTCTGCGCGAAATCGTCGATCGCGGCCGCGACGTGCTCGGCGTGCCCCAGCAACGGCGCATGCCCGGCCCCCTCGACGCACCGGTAGCTGCCGCCGGCCAGGTCGGCCGCACGCTGCATTGCCGCGGCCGGCACCAGGCGGTCGCGGCGGCCGCCGACCCACAGGCTGGGCACCGCCAGCGTCGGCAGCGCGGCCCGCAGGTCGGTGCGCTCGAGCACGCACAGGCCTTCGGCGAGCGCGTGCGGCGCGGGTTCGCCGCGCGCGGAGACCTGCGCGCGCAGCATTGCCAGCTCCCGGCGCATGTGCTCGGAGCCGAAGGTCTCCAGTGCCAGGAACCGATCCACCGTGCCCCGGTCGTCGGTGGCCAGCGCGGTCCGGAACTCGTGCAGCACCTCCGGCGCCACCGCGTGCGGCCAATCCTCCGCTGCGACGAAGCGCGGTGAGGCGCACAGCATGACCAGGCCGTGCACGCGCCCGCGGTGGCGCAGCGCAGCCTCGAGGGCGAGCAGGCCGCCCAGCGACCAGCCCAGCCACAGCGCCGCCGGCAGCGACCGGACCAGCGCGTCCACGCACTCGCGCAAGGGCAGCGGGTCGCCGCGGCTGTGCCCGTGCCCGGGCAGGTCGACCAGGTGCAGCTCGAAGCGGTCGCGCAGGTGCGCCGCCAGCGGATGGAAGACGCCGCCGTGCATGGCCCAGCCGTGCAGCAGCACCAGCGGCGGGCCGCGCCCGATGCGTTCGATGTGCATGCGCGGCCGGCAGCTAGTAGACGGGATCGGCGCCGCTGCCGGAGGCGTCGGCCCGCGTGCGTAGCGCCGGATCGCGGCCGAAGACCTGGCCCAGCGCATCCAGCAGCCGGTCGACCTGGCGCTCGCTGTGCGCGGCCGTGAGCGTGATGCGCAGGCGCGCGCGGCCGTCGGGCACGGTCGGCGGGCGGATCGCGGTGACCAGGAAGCCGCGCTGCTCCAGCGCCTGGGAGGCCGCCAGCGCGCCGGCGTTGTCACCGATCATCAGCGGCTGGATCGGCGTGACCGAATCGAGCAGCGGCAACCCCAGCTGCTGCGCGCCGCGACGGAAGCGCGTGATCAGTCCGGCCAGCCGGAGACGGCGCCAGCCCTCGCGCCGCGCGGTCTCGATCGCGACCCGCCCGGCCGCGGCCAGCGCCGGCGGCAGGGCCGTGGAGAACAGATAGCTGCGGGCGCCCTGCAGCACCGCCTCGACCAGTTCCTCGCGGCCGGCCAGCACCGCGCCGTAGCCGCCGAAGGCCTTGCCCAGCGTGATCAGACGCAGCGGCACCTCGCGCGCGCCCAGTCCCAGGTGGGCGACGGCGCCGCGACCGTCCGGCCCCAGCACGCCGGCGCCGTGCGCATCGTCCACGTACAGCAGCGCGTTCTCGGCGCACGCCAGCAGCGCCAGCGTCTGCAGCGGCGCCAGGTCGCCGTCCATGCTGAACACGCCATCGGTGGCGATCATGGCCGCCGCACCGGGCCGTGCCTTGAGCTGCCGCAACGCACCTTCGAAGTCGGCGTGCGGATAGCGCGCCAGCTCGCAGCCGGCCTGGCGTGCGCCGTCGAGCAGGCAGGCGTGGTTGAGCTTGTCCTGGATGCACACGTCGCCGGGCGCCAGCAGCGACTGCAGCACGCCCAGGTTGGCCAGGTAGCCGGACCCGAACACCAGCGCGCGCGGGTAGCCGAGCCAATCGGCCACCAATTCCTCCAGCGCGGCGTGCTCCCAGTGGTGCCCGCACACCAGCGGCGCGGCGCCGGCGCCGGCGCCGTGCCAGGCCGCCGCCTCCTGCAGCGCGGCGACCACGTCCAGGTGCTGGGCCAGACCCAGGTAGTCGTTGCTGCAGAAGTTGACCAGGGTCCGGCCGTCCAGTCGCAGCTGCGGCCCTTCGATCCCGTCCAGCGTGCGCAACCGCCGCTGCAGGGACTGCGCGGTGCGCGCGGCGGCCTCGCGGGCCAGGCGGGCGGTCAGGGAAGGTCGACTCATGGCGCGGACCGGCGCCCGGGTCAGGCCGGCGTCGCCGCGGCGACGGGCGTGCCGCAGGCCGGCGCCGCGGCGGGCTCGACCTCCAGCGCCATCGCGCGCAGGCCCAGCCGTGCGAACAGTGCACGATCGTGTTCGACGTCCGGGTTGCCGGTGGTCAGCAGCTTTTCGCCGTGGAAGATCGAGTTGGCCCCGGCCAGGAAACACAAGGCCTGCAGCTCGTCGCTCATCTGGGCGCGCCCAGCCGACAGCCGCACCATCGAACGCGGCAGCAGGATGCGGGCGACGGCGATCGTGCGCACGAACTCGAACGGGTCCAGCGCGGCGGTGCCATGCAACGGCGTCCCCGCCACCTGGACCAGGCGGTTGATCGGCACCGACTGCGGCGCTTCGGGCAGCTGCGCCAGCGCCTGCAGCAGGCCGGCGCGCTGCACGCGGGTCTCGCCCATACCGACGATGCCGCCGCAACAGGTCTTCAGGCCGGCATCGCGCACGTGCTCGAGCGTCTGCAGGCGGTCCTGGAACCGCCGCGTGTGGATGACCTCGCCGTAGTAGTCCGGGTCGGTGTCCAGGTTGTGGTTGTAGTAGTCCAGTCCAGCGGCCTTGAGCGCGCGCGCCTGGCCGGCGCTGAGCATACCCAGCGTGGCGCAGGTCTCCAGGCCCAGCGCGCGCACCGCACGGACCAGCTCGGCCACCTGGTCGAGGTCGCGGTCCTTGGGCGACCGCCAGGCCGCGCCCATGCAGAAGCGCGTGGCCCCCGCGGCCCTGGCCTGGCGCGCGTGCTCGAGCACGGTCTCGGCGTCCAGCAGCTTGTGCGCCGCCACGCCGGTGTCGTAGCGCGCGGCCTGCGGACAGTAGGCGCAGTCCTCCGGGCAGCCGCCGGTCTTGATCGAAAGCAGCGTGGACACCTGGATCTGCGCCGGATCGAAATGCCGGCGGTGGACGCTGGCGGCGTTGAATACCAGCTCGGTGAACGGCAGCTCGAACCAGGCAAGGATGGCTTCACGGCTGGCCGCGGCTGCGGCCGCAGCGGTGGCTGCGACGGTCGGGATCTGGGCTGACATCGGGTCGCCGGGCTGGCAAAGTCGGGCAAGTCTGGAAACCGCACCCGGGCCTGTCAACTTGACCCTCGCCGCCGACTCCCTGCTGCAGCGCCTGGGCCGCGTGCTGCTGCCACCGCGCTGCCTGGTCTGCGCCGATCCGGGTGCCGGGCGGCGCGACCTGTGCGCCGCCTGCCTGGAGGCATGGCCCTGGCTGGGCCCGGCCTGCGCGCGCTGCGCACTGCCGATGCCCGAGCCGGTGGCCGCCTGCGGCGCCTGCCTGCGGCGGTCACCGGCATTCGCGGCCACCAGTGCAGCCTTCGTGTATGCCGAGCCGGTCGCCGGGCTGCTGCACCGGTTCAAGTTCGGCCACGACCTGGCCGCCGGCCGCCTGCTTGCCGATCTGGCCGCACCGCGGCTGGCCGGGGCCGATCCGCCCGATGCCCTGCTGGCGGTGCCGCTGCACCGTACCCGCCTGGCCGAGCGCGGCTACAACCAGGCCTGGGAACTGGCGCGGGCGTTCGCCCGCGCGCTCGGGATCCCGCTGCTGCCGGCCGGCACGCTGCAACGCACCCGCTGCACGACTGCGCAGACCGAGCTGGGCTTGGCCGCGCGCAGACGCAATGTGCATGGCGCCTTCGTGCTGGCCCAGGGTGCGGTCCTGCCGCGGCACCTGGCACTGGTCGACGACACCATGACCACCGGCGCCACCGTATCCGAATGCGCCCGCGTGCTCAGGCGCGCCGGCGTGGGCCGGGTGCAGGCCTGGGTGCTCGCCCGGGTGCCGCCGCCGGCACAGCGTGCCGATCGAGCCCCTCTCCCGGGAGGAGAGGGGAGCCGGTAGGCACCGTGCGTCACATCGCCAGGTCGATCGCCAGTCCGGCGAACACCGCCGCACCGATCCAGTGGTTGTTGAGGAACGCGCGGAAGCAGCGCTCGCGGGAACGATCGCGCGCGTACCACAGCTGCCAGGCCGCCAGCGCCGCGGCGACCGCCACGCCCGCGTACCAGGCCTTGCCGAGTTCGGCGCGCTGCCCCACCAGCAGCAGGGTCGCCACGAAGCCGCCCTGCAGGATGGCAAGGCCCGCCAGGTCGGCCTCGCCGAGCAGGATCGCGGTGGACTTTGCGCCGGCGCGCAGGTCGTCCTGGCGGTCGACCATCGCGTACCAGGTGTCGTAGGCGGTCGACCACAGCACGTTGGCCAGAAACAGCAACCAGGCCAGCGGCGGCACCGCGCCGGTGACCGCGGCGAAACCCATCGGGATCGCCCAGCCGAAAGCCAGCCCCAGCCACAGCTGCGGCAGGTAGGTCCAGCGCTTGAGGAAGGGATAGGTGGTCGCCAGCGCAGCGCCGGCGAGCGCCAGGTACACGGTCAGGCGATTGGTCAGCAGCACCAGCGCGAAGGCCACCAGCATCAGCACGGCGAACACCGCCAGCGCCTCGGGTGCCGACACACTGCCGCTCGCCAGCGGCCGCTGCCGCGTGCGCTCGACCTGCGGGTCGAGCCAGCGGTCGGCGTAGTCGTTGATCACGCAGCCGGCCGAGCGGGTGAGCCAGACGCCGGCCAGGAAAATCGCCAGGATGCCGATCGGCGGCAGGCCTTCGGCTGCCAGCCACAGCCCCCATAGCGTCGGCCACAGCAGCAGCAGCACACCGATCGGCCGGTCGCCGCGCACCAGCAGCCAGTACTCGCCCAGGCGCTCGCGCCAGCGCGGGAGCTGGTGGCGCACGGCCTGCGCGCGCCGGCGCCCGCGCGCCGCGGCGGGGCGCGCTCGGGGTCGTGGGGCAGGTCGGGAGCGGGCCGCGTTCATGGCAGTTCAAAGCCTAGCAGAGCGGCCTGGCAGAGTGCGGGCGCGGCAATGGCCGTCGATGTCCGCCACTGCGCCGGCTTTCACGTCGCTGCGGTAAAATCATCGACGTCCACCGGAACTCCTGCGTCATGCGCATCGCACTGCTGGCCCGCAACGCCACCCTGTACTCGCACCAGCGACTGACCGAGGCCGCGCTGCAGCGCGGCCACGAGATCGAGCACATCAACACGCTCAAGTGCTACATGAACATCACCTCGCACCGGCCGGAGCTGCGCTACAAGGGCGTCAAGCTCGAGGGCTTCGATGCGGTGATCCCGCGCATCGGCGCCTCGGTCACCTTCTACGGACTGGCGGTGCTGCGGCAGTTCGAGATGATGGGCGTGTACCCGCTCAACGAGTCGGTCGCGATCGGCCGTTCGCGCGACAAGCTGCGCTCGCTGCAGCTGCTGGCGCGCAAGGGCCTGGGCCTGCCGGTGACCGCATTCGCCTACGACACGGCCAATACCGATGAGGTCATCGAGCTGTGCGGGGGCGCGCCGGTGATCGTCAAGCTGCTGGAGGGCACCCAGGGCATCGGCGTGGTGCTGGGCGAGACCGCGCGCTCGGCCAAGTCGGTGATCGAGGCCTTCCGCGGTGCCCGCGTCAACATCCTGGTGCAGGAGTTCATCAAGGAAGCCGGCGGCACCGACATCCGCGCCCTGGTGGTCGGCGAG
Organism: Lysobacteraceae bacterium; assembly: GCA_035686365.1. GTDB lineage: Bacteria > Pseudomonadota > Gammaproteobacteria > Xanthomonadales > Xanthomonadaceae > DASRZM01. Next base: position 25,958 of record DASRZM010000064.1, read on the forward strand.
AAGGTGATCGCGGCGATGCAGCGCAAGGGCGCCGAGGGCGAGTTCCGTTCCAACCTGCATCGCGGCGGCAGCGCCCGCTCGATCAAGATCACGCCCGAGGAGCGCTCCACGGCGATCCGTGCCGCGCGCTCGATGGGCCTGAACGTGGCCGGCGTGGACATGCTGCGCTCCAACCACGGGCCGGTGATCATGGAGGTCAACTCCTCGCCGGGGCTCGAGGGCGTGGAGAAGGCCACCGGCATCGACGTCGCCGGCAAGATCATCGAGTTCCTGGAGACCCACGCGCAGCCGAACAAGACGCGCACCCGTGGCAAGGGCTGAACACCGGCGTTGCGACTTCCAGATCGGCGGCGAACGGGTGCCACCGGGGGCACGCCGCACGGTCGACCTGCCGGTGGCGCTGCTGGCCAACCACGTCCCGGTGACGCTGCCGGTGCAGGTGGTGCACGGCCGCCGCAACGGCCCCACCGTGTTCCTGAGCGCCGCCATCCACGGCGACGAGATCCTGGGGGTGGAGATCGTGCGCCGCGTGCTGGCGGCGCCGGCGCTGGCGCGGCTGGCCGGTACCTTGCTGGCGGTGCCGATCGTCAATGCCTTCGGCTTCATCCAGCACTCGCGCTACCTGCCCGACCGGCGCGACCTCAACCGCTGCTTTCCGGGCAGCGCCAACGGGTCACTGGGCGCGCAGCTGGCCAACCTGTTCATGACCGAGATCGTGCGCCCGAGCCAGTACGGCATCGACCTGCACTCGGCGGCGATCCACCGCAGCAACCTGCCGCAGATCCGCGCCGACCTGGGCGATGCCGAGACCCGCGAGCTGGCGATCGCGTTCGGCGCGCCGGTGGTGCTGCACGCGGACGTGCGCGACGGCTCGCTGCGCCAGGCCGCGCGCGATGCCGGCACCAAGGTGCTGCTGTACGAGGCCGGCGAGGCGCTGCGCTTCGACGCCCTGGCGATCCGCGCCGGTGTGCGCGGCGTACTGCGCGTGCTGCACTGGCTGGGCATGGTGCGCCGCAAGCTGTCCGCGGACACCGGCGCCACCCCGGTGCAGGCCGGTTCCAGCTACTGGGTGCGCGCGCCGATCGGCGGCATCCTGCGCCCGGACTGGCAACCCGGCGACACCGTGGAACGCGGCCAGCGGCTGGCGGTGGTGGCCGATCCGTTCGGCGAAGTCGAAGTCGACGTGTGCGCGCGCGACGGCGGCCTGGTCATCGGCGAAACCCGCTTGCCGGTGGTCAACCGCGGCGACGCGCTGGTGCACCTGGCCCGACCGGCCGAAGCCGGCGCCGGCCCGGTGTCGGTGCGCGCCCTGGCCGAGGACCTGGACGCCGATCCACTGCTCGACGAGGCAGTGCTGCCCTGATCCACGGTGCCGGGATGGATGCCGGGAACTTCGCGACTGCGCATGCGCCACGTCACATGCCCCCCGCCCCCACGTCCTGATCCCCGGCACGGTTGAAAACCGCGCCGCACACCGTCACCTGGAAACGACACCCCCGCAACGGAGCCCATCGATGGCAACAGCAGAACAAGGCTCGGCCGGCAACGTCATCGCCGCCCTGGCCAGCTTCTTCATCCCCGGCCTGGGCCAGCTCGTGCAGGGCCGGCTGCTCATGGCCCTGGTCATGTTCGTGCTGGCGGCGCTGCTGTGGCTGATCCTGCTGGGCTGGATCATCCACCTGTGGTCGATCCTGGACGCCGCGCTCTACAAGCCGTAGGGAGCCTCGATCGGCTCCGACCGTCCCGTTCGGGCTGAGGTATCGAAGCCCGAACCGCGCGGCCCCGCAGGGTGCCCGCCCCGCTGCGGCCCCCGAGCGCGGATACTGCTAGAATCGCGGCCCGGCGCGCCGTCCACGCGCGTCCGCACGCAACGCGCCCGTAGCTCAGCTGGATAGAGTACTACCCTCCGAAGGTAGGGGTCACAGGTTCGAATCCTGTCGGGCGCGCCATCTTTCCCCCCTGCTGATCAGCGACTTGCCGAACGGTGGCGGAGCACTCTTGCCCGGTCGGGTGGGGCCTGTGCCCAATCTGTGCCATGAGTCGATCGACGTCCGGCCGCAGATGACCCCGATCCAGTGTGACGCGGATGCGGCAAAGACGCCTCGCGCTGTCCCGGTCTGCTGTCGCGGATTCAACCTCGAATGACGGCTCTCGAAATCGCGGAACGGGCCTTCGCTGGACTCGATTCGATCGAGTTTCGCGCTCCAGGACGGTCGCCGGCCATGAAGGATGACCGGGAGACGGCTGCACACGCCTCGATGCGATTCCCTGCGCGCGCAGAGCGTGGCGCAGAGCAGGAATTCGATGTGTGATGATAATCGCCCGGCGTCCGCCTTCGGCCAGGAAGAGACGTTCGCGGAAAGTGAGTTAGGAGCTGCCACAGATCCGGCACGGCAACTCCGGCGTTCCGGCAGCCTTCTCCGCACGGGAGCTCCGTCGATTGATGCTTGGCCCAGTCCCGAATCGCTGCCGGTAGCCCGGCGGTGACGCAATTCAGCCTTGCTTGCTTGGCGACCGTGCAGGTCTGGTTCGGCGTGGTCGGCTGGGTCAGCACGGTGACCGCGTAGGCGCTTCGGTCGGCGAGCGCGGTGGAGAACGTGAATGCGCCGTTGGCGTTGACGGTGAGGTCGTCGCCGCTATTGTTCTGCAGCACCACACTGTTGCCGGTGGCGAGGCCGGTCACCGTGCCGCCGATGGTGTAGGTCGTGGTGGCGCAGTCGACGGTGACGTTGGTGACGCCGGTCCATGCGCCGAGGAACGGCGTACCATGCGCAGGGAATGGGCATTGGATTTCCTATCCCTGGAGCCGGACAATGCAGACTCGCGTCGATAGGTGCCACGGGTGAGCCGCGCCCTCATGGCAGGGCTTGCGGCGATTGCCGTGCTGGGCACGGGCTCGATCGCGGCGCAGGCTGCCACGCTCACGTCCAATCCCACCGAGGTTGTTTTCGGAAAAGTGCGGGTCGGCAAAAGCGCCACGATCATGCTCAACGAGCAGGACGGCGATGCGGCGCTCACCGTGAACGCGGGGGTGGACAACGCAAATTTCACCCTGACCAATGTGCCGGCGTCCGTCATACCGGACGGCACCGAATCATTCGACGTCACGTGTGCGGCCGCGGGCGACCACTCCGGCACCATCACCGTGACGTGGACTGACACGGGAGTCGGCGGCAGCATCCAGATTGCCGTGAGCTGCAACGCGCCCGCGATGTGGATCGAATCCAGCGCGGATCCGTTCGGCTTCCCGGGCCAGGAGGTCGGCACGACCAGCGCCGCCGAGTCGTTCGTGATCACCAACGACTTGGGTGTCTCGGCCCAGATCACCAACGTCACGACCGCCGGCACCAACTGCGCCGAGTTCCCCATCGCCACCGATCCGCTGCCCATCATGTTGGCCGCCGACGCCACGACGACCATTATGGTGCAGTTCGCGCCCAGCTTTCGCGACAGTCACACCTGCACGCTCACCGTCGTGGACAGCGTCGCCGGGATTGCCGACAACACCCTCGGGCTGACCGGCACCGGCGAGGGCGCCGCGATTCAGCTCACGCCCGCCGGCACCATCGATTTCGGTGATCAGCGGGTGGGCACCACCTCCGCGGCGATGACCCTGACGATCGCCAATGTCGGTGATCCCGGCTATGCGCTCGATGTCACCAGCATCGGCAAGTCGGGTACCGCGGCGGCCGAGTTCACCCTCAGCGGCTTCACCAGCGGGTCCATCGCGCAAGGCGCGTCCGAGGACGTCACGATCACGTTCACCCCGAGCGCGCCCGGAACCCGCAACGCCACGCTCACCGTCAATACCAGCGAGCCCTCCGGGATCAGTGCGACCAAGACCGTGACCGGCAACGGGGTGCAGCGGCTGCTGGTGCCGGATCCGACTACTGTCGAAATCGGCGAGGTGCGGATCAACGGCAGCACCTTCGCCGACGACACCCTGCAGTTGACCAATCCCGGGGGCGCCACGGTGCAGGTGACCGGCCTGACGCTGGCCGGCGGGCAGGCCGCCGACTTTTCCCAGGTCTCGCCGCCGACCCTGCCGCACGACATCGCCGGCGGCTCCGAATCGCCGCTCACCCTGCGGTGCGACCCGTCTGCAATCGGCCTGCGCAGCACTACGCTCACCATCACCAGTAACGATGACGGGCCCAGTCCCGACGAGGTGGTGGTCGAATGCACGGGCGTCAGGTCCTACGTCTCGATGAGCAGCGTGGCCGAAATCGACTTCGGCGACGTGCTGGTCGGCACCACCGGGAGCAGCCCACTGACCGCGAGCAACTTGAACAACGCCAACGTGGCGTCGCTGAACGGCAGCATCACCGCCGCGCCTTCCACGTTCAGCTCGACGGTGACCGTCATCTCCAACATCGCCGGCGGCGGCTCGATCCCGTTCGAGGTACAGTTCTCACCCACCACCGACGGGACCGTGACTGGCACCCTGACCGTCGCCACCGACGACCCGGTCACGCCGACGATCACCATCACTCTCACCGGCCGCGGCGTCCAGCCCGCCGGCCTCGAAGTCACTCCCGACGCATTCGATTTCGGTGATGTCGGTATCGACAATAATGTGCTGTCGCCGCCGTTCGTCGTCGACAGCACCGGCGACGGCGTGCTCAATGTTGGAAGCCTTACGGTAACCGGGCCGCACGCGGGCGACTTCACCGTGGAAAACGACCAGTGCAGCGGCCAGGCCTTGCCGAACGGAGATTTCTGCGGCTTCGCGGTGCGTTACACGCGGTCGGGCGGCGGGCCCCACCACGCGAGCGTAATCATTCCATCCGATGCACCGGACAGTCCTCATTCCGTCGAGGTCACGGGCACCAGCAGCGTAGTCTTTGTCGACGGGTTCGAAATGTGAAGCAGCGGCTCGCTTGCAGGACAAAAGAAATGCAGCTTACTGAACACCCACCCGACAAACGTGGACATCCATCAACTAGGAAGCCCCGTCAAGGCAGCTTCTGGGGCTGATGTTCGGCGCAACTGCGCAGAGTAATCGTCGTACTCATAGGCTAACTGGTCATTCATTGACCAATTAAGTAATCTCCGGGCACGCCAACCCTGGCCCTTGACCTGCCCCCGTTTTCAGTACCAGCTAGATCTTAGTAGAGTCCGCCCTACAAGAGAGGACGGACATGAAGAAGCGATTTACCGACGAACAGATCATAGAGCACCCGCGCAACTCGGACGACAAGGGAGTCTGTTCGAGCAACAGATGTCCGCTTTGGGTCGAAAGCCGACGACGCTATGCAGGCAAGACAACCGCCTGCGGTTGCCACGTCTCCGGCTTGCCCTTGATGCCGCGGCCATACACTTCCAGCCACCTCGGTTTGAAGCGAATGGCTGCATAGTCGTGTGGGAAGTCCGGCCAGTTTTCCGTGCGAATCTCGCCGCTCGGAGCATGCCCCGCGTAGCTTTCCGGATCCACGTGCACGAACGCCTCTCCCATGAGGCTCGCGTAATACGCACCCCTGAAGTTCTCGCGGAGATTGTCCCGCGCGAAGTGAAGGGTTGCTTGCGGGTGCCTTCGGATCTGATCGACCTTGCGGCTATCGCGCCGCGTCGACATCCAGATGGTGAGGTCCGGTAGAGGATCGTTGACGCCTACCGAGCGTGCCCGGGGCACGCCTTCCTCGTCCACTGTAATCAGCGTGGCTACCCAGTCCTCCGCGATGATCTCCCGCGCGACAGCAAGGATCCTGGCGTCATCATCGACCCGATAGAGATTTCCCGGAGCTGAAACGCTGGAGTGGGCCCCTGGATGTGTCGCACAACTTCCGGCCATCACGGCCAAGCCTGCCGCGGGCGCCATTCGGATGAAATGCCGGCGTTCGAGGTTCATGCAGTGACCTCCTCTTTGCATCAGCAGCAACCATTTGCCGTTTCTTTCGGCAACCCCCCTTACTGAGCGGCTTCGTTCCCCAGCGCCTCCAGCGCCACGGCGAGCATGGCGCGCGTACCCAGCTTCAGCGCGGCCTCGTCCAGGAAGAACTCCGGCGAGTGGTTGTTGGCCACCGTGGCCAGGTCGCGGCCGGGCGGGGTGGCGCCGACCATGAAATAGAAGCCGGGCACTTCGTTGGCGAAGTAGGCGAAGTCCTCGGCGCCGGTGATCGGCAGCATCTGCACGAGCTTGCCTGCGCCGGCCACGCGTTCGAGCACCGGGACCATGCGCTGCGTCAGTGCCGGGTCGTTCACCGTCACCGGGTTGCCGGCATCGGCCGGGATCGCCGTGTGGACCTCGGCGCCGTGGGCGGCGGCGACGTGGCGGGCGATGCCCTGGAGCTGTTCGAACACCTGCGTGCGCATGCCGGTGTCGTAGGTACGGATGGTGCCGATCAGCTCCACCGAGTCCGGGATGATGTTGTAGCGGATGCCGCCCTCGATGGCGCCGAAGCTCACCACCACCGGCTGCTTCGTGATGTCCTGCCGGCGCGAGACGATGGTCTGCGCGGTGGTGATGATGTCGGCCGCGGTGACGATCGGGTCCACCCCGCCCCACGGGCGCGAGCCGTGGGTCTGCCGGCCCTTGACGGTGATCGTGAAGCGGTCCGAGGCCGCCATCATCGGGCCGCTGCGGTAGCCGATCGTGTCGGCGTGCAGGTTGGCCCACACGTGCAGGCCGAAAATCGCCCCGGGCCGGAAATCGTCGAACACGCCCTCGGCGAGCATCAGCGAGGCGCCGCCTTCCTCGCCTTCGGGCGCGCCTTCCTCGGCGGGCTGGAAGATGAACAGGATCTCGCCCGGCAGGGTTTCGCGCATGCCCACCAGCGCCTCGGCTACGCCCATCAGGATCGCGGTGTGGGCATCGTGGCCGCAGGCGTGCATGACGCCGGTGGTCTGGCCGCGGAACTGGGTGGTGACCTTGGAGGCGAACGGCAGTCCGGTGCGCTCCGTGACCGGCAGCGCGTCCATGTCGGCGCGCAGGGCGATGCGCGGACCCGGGCGGCCACCTTTCAGCACGGCCGTGACGCCGTGGTGGGCGATGCCGGTCTTCGGTTCCAGGCCGAGGCCGCGCAGGTGTTCGGCAACCAGGGCCGCGGTGCGGGTCTCGCGGTTGGACAGTTCCGGATGGGCGTGGATGTCGCGGCGCCATTCCACGACTTTGGCGTCGACCGGTGCCGCCAGTGCATCGACATCGACGGCGACGGCGTGGGAAGAGAATGCAGCGAGCAGGGCGCAGCAGGCGATCGGGGTTCGCATCGTTCTTCCTGTGGCGGGAAGTACCGATTCTAGGCAGAGGGCCGAGGCGGCTGCAAAAAGAGCGGGTATATCGGGCGAGCTGGGGCGGCCGATCGCGGCCATGGGCCGCTCCCACGCGGGTTCGCCGGGTGTTGTCGCGGTGCGGATCGCCGGCAACGCCGGCTCCTACAGTGGGACGACGACACGAAACGGAAGCGGGAGGACCGCGGGGCGGGGACGG
>DASRZM010000065.1:0-8103 GCA_035686365.1 Lysobacteraceae bacterium
GGCCGGGCTTTGCGACGCGACATCCTGTCGCGGCGCAAAGGCGCGCACATCCCTGTGCGCGCCCCCTGCGGGGCCTGGTCGTCCGCCCGCCGCCGCTGCGGATGCGCCTGCGCGCGATCCCGGCACGGCGACGCGCGGCTCGGTTGCGTGACGGTTCCGACTTCCGGTAGCGCGCGACTGCGGCCCATGGCCGCGATCGACGGAGCGACGAATCGCCAATCTGCATCCACGGGAGTGCCGCGGTCCGGCCTACGGAGCGAAGCGCCCGCTTCGATCAGATCAAGTGCCGCTCCCCACGCAGCCCCCGTACAATCGCCCCCCATGCGCCTGTTCCTGCAACGCAAGCCGGTGGCCGGCGAGGCCCCGCGCTTTGTCCAGATCGTGCTGCAGCCGGACCTGCTCGGCGGCTGGACACTGCTGCGCGAAAGCGGCCTGATCGGCGGGCGCAGCCAGCTCCGGCGCGAGGTCTACCTGGAGCGCGAGGCGGCCGAGGCGGCGTTCGAGAAGGCGCGCGACACCCAGATCAGGCGCGGTTTCCAGATCATGTTCACCGAAGGAGCCGGCAGTCCGCGATGAAACCCGCCAACGACCGACTGCTGCGCGCCCTTCGCCGCGAAAGCGTCGACGCCACCCCGGTGTGGCTGATGCGCCAGGCCGGCCGCTACCTGCCCGAGTACCGCGCCACGCGCGAGCGCGCCGGCAGCTTCATGGGCCTGGCCAGCAACCCGGACCTCGCCTGCGAGGTGACGCTGCAGCCGCTGGCGCGCTTCGACCTGGACGCCGCGATCCTGTTCTCCGACATCCTGACCGTGCCCGATGCCATGGGCCTGGGCCTGTCCTTCGCGGCCGGTGAAGGCCCGCGCTTCGAGCGCCCCGTGCGCACGCGCGCGCAGATCGACGCGCTGCCGCTGCCCGACCCGGAGACCGAACTGCGCTACGTGATGGACGCGGTGCGCACGATCCGCCGCGAACTGGCCGGCCGGGTGCCTCTGATCGGCTTCTCCGGCAGCCCGTGGACCCTGGCCTGCTACATGGTCGAGGGCGGCGGCAGCGACCATTTCGCGCGCACCAAGGCGCTGATGCTGGACCAGCCGGCCACCATGCATGCGCTGCTGGAGAAGGTCACCGTTGCGGTGATCGCCTACCTCGACGCGCAGCGCCGCGCCGGCGCCCAGGTGTTGATGGTGTTCGACACCTGGGGCGGCGTGCTGACGCCGCCGGCCTATCGCGAATTCTCGCTGCGCTACCTTGCCCGGATCGCCGCCGAGCTGCCGCGCGGCGAGGGCGACGCGCACGCGCCGCTGGTCCTGTTCGGCCGCGGCAACGCCCCCTACCTGGAGGAACTGGCGCGTACCGGCGCCGAGGGCCTGGGCGTGGACTGGACCATCGACCTGTCCGAAGCGCGTCGTCGCACCGGCGGCGCGGTTGCCCTGCAGGGCAACCTGGATCCGGCCGTGCTGCAGGCCGCACCGGCCACGATCGAGCGCGAGGCGCAGCGCGTGCTGGCCAGCTACGGCGACGGCCCCGGCCACGTCTTCAACCTGGGCCACGGCATCACCCCCGACGTGGATCCCGAAAACGTGCGCGTGCTGGTCGATGCCGTGCACCGGCTCTCGGCCAGGTCCGACTGAGGAGCCTCCGGGACACGACACCAGGAAAGGTCTGATCAAGTCCATCCTGGACCCTTCGACAGGCTCAGGACAGGCTTGATCCGACGCGCCCAGTCCGGCACATGTCCGGACCCGGCTCCGCTGCAGGTCGGCACTACGGTGCCGACGCGGACTGGCGCGAGCGTGGCGTCAGCACGGTAGTGCCGACCTACACGACCGGCGCGAGCGTGCTTGCGTGCTGGATCCGCGAGCGCGCCATGCATGGCGCGCGAACCTCTGAACTGGTTCAGAGGTTCCCTAGGCAGGCGGGGGAATCGATACTTTCGAGTGCGACGACGACAGGGGCGCGGGGCCGTCCAGGGGCGAGATCCCCTGCGCCATGTCATCGAGCTGGGCCTCGAGCGCCTGGAGCGCCTCCTCCGGCGTTCCCCCGGGCGAGCCGTCCCGCTTCGCCAGCGGTTCGGTCGGGAACACCCGGCTGCCCATCCAGAACACCCCCCAGGCCAGCGCGGCGAACACCGCCGTGGACGGCGCGCCCATCTCGCCGGCCATGCGCATCGGCCACAGGCCCGACCACAGCATGTTCATCATCGACTCGATGCTGAAGCCGATGATCCACGGGACGATGAACTCGGTGAAAGCCGTGCGCGAAAGGCTGAAGTCGGCGAGGTCGCCGTACAGGTCGCCCAGTTCCAGCGCGACGAAGGTCGAGAGCGCGACCAGGCCGTAGAAGCCGCTGGCCACGCTCCGGATCCAGTGGTCGAGGAAGTCGTCGACGCGCCCGCTGAGCTTGCCCGGCGGCAGCCAGCTCGCGGCCACCACGCCGCAGTAGGTCAGCAGGTAAAGTCCGAACGCCAGCGACACGAACCAATCGGCGGCCCAGCCGACGATCAGGCACAGCAGCCCCGCAACCGCGACGCCGGCCAGCACGGTGCGCTGGAAGCGCTCCGGCGGGGCGTCGGCGATATGGCCGGACGCGACTTCGTGTTCGTCTGTCATCGAGCGTGACTCCCCGGATCGCGCCACTGCGGCCCGACGGCGGCCGGTGCTGGCGGCAGATAGCCCTCGAGGATACCGACATCGCCGGAAATGCCATGCTCCGAACGTCATGCCTTCCGTGGGCATCATCTGCCGCCGCCGCGAGCGTGGCCGATCCGATGCCCGTGTCCCCCAGGCCGCCGGCTGAGCCGGGCGATCGAGCGGACACGAAAAAGCCGCCGGGCATCGCGCCCGGCGGCCTGTCATCTCCCATCCAGCGCTCAGCTGGAAGCGCGGACCTCGATCCTGCGCCCGCTGCCAGCATTCTTGCTGGCGTCGCGCGTCACCGTCACGGTCAGCACGCCGTTGGCGTAGTGCGCGTCGATCTTCTCCAGTCTGGCGTCTCCAGCGGCCGTCCAGCAAGCTCACCGAATCGCGTGACGGGCGCCCGGAGTCGGCTTCAGCGCAGCACGCAGCCGGGGCGGGCTGCCACGCGTTGCAGCGCGATCTCGGCCTCGCCGCCCGCGTCGAACCGGTAGTGCAAGGTCGCGTGGTCGCAGTCGTGGAACTGGAGCTGGGCGGCACCGACGGACTCGGTCTGCACCGGTTGCGGATCGACGAAGGCGCCGCCCCGGCTCAGGAACAGCGCAGGCGTGGCCGACGCGCCCGCGTAGTCGCCCACGCCCGTGTACCAGCGGTGGCCATCGCCGCCGCCCGTCGGCGCGCCCATGGCGTAGGTGTACCAGCCCAGGGCGAGCTGGCCGCGGTCGGCGAGCACGTCCACGAAGAATCCCTGGCCCGAAGTGGCCGGGTCGTACCAGGCGCCGTCCAGGCCCTCGCCGATCGCAAACGCCGGTGCCGACTCGAGCTCGGCCACCACGGTGTAGCCCCAGAAGCAGATCCGACCGCCGGTGTTGGCGATGAATGCGGCCGGGTCGGCCTCGACGAAGCCCGGCCAGCCGTCGCACAACTCGATGGCGATGTCGGCGAAGCCCTCGAAGGCCGTGATCCGCCAGGACCACGGCGGCGCACCCTCGGCCTGCACGTCGCGATTGAAGCCGTCGCCGCCGGCGGCGATGCGCGCACCCACGATGCTGCCCACGCCGCTGGCATCGCCCTCGGCCACGCGCGCCCGCGCCTCAGCGATGTCCTCGGGGTCGCTGAGCGGCAGCAGGAAGGTTTCGCCGCGCTGCGGTTCGCGTTCGGCGACCACGAACCAGACCGTGTCCTGGGCGGTGGCCACGGCGCTTGCGCCCAGCAGCAGGGCGGCTAGGCCGGCGCGCACGCAAGACAGGGATCCGTGCATGGGGCAGCTCCAAAGTGGGTTCGGTGCCGATGACGGCAGCGGGCGGAAGATCGTCGCAACGGTAGCATCGGGGCAATAGCGCATCGCTGCATCGTGCAGGCCCGGTTCAGGTGCGTGCTGCCGAGAGCTGCACGAAGCTGAATCGTCTCGATGTTGCTGAACGGGCGCCTCTCCGCAGTGTCGTGATCGCGTGAGCACTCCGTTATGCTGGCGTCATGGGATACCGGTTTTTTCGTTACGCCGTCGCGGCACTGGCGGCCCTGGCCCCCGGCGCGCATGCCGCCGACGCCCTGGAGCCGCTGGCCCGGGCCGCGCCCGATGCCGACCGTGCGGTGCTCGAGTTGGCCGTGCGCGCGCATGGCTGCGCGGTGCGGCACGCCGGGCTGGCACCGGCGCGACGGCTGGCAGTGATCGACTACTCGCGGCCCTCCACCGAGCCGCGCCTGTGGGTGTTCGACCTGCGGGAGGGGACGCTGCTGCACCGCGAGCACGTTGCCCATGGCCGCGGCACCGGCGCCAACATGGCCACGGCGTTCTCCAACCACGAGGGCAGCCACCAGTCCAGCCTGGGCCTGTTCGCCACCGCCGAGACCTACACCGGCGGCAACGGCTACTCGCTGCGCATGGACGGGCTGGAGCCGGGCTTCAACGACCGCGCGCGCGAGCGACTGATCGTCATGCACGGCGCCGATTACGTGGATCCGGACCAGGCCTCGCGCCAGGGCCGGCTCGGCCGCAGTTTCGGTTGCCCCGCCGTGCGGCCGGAGGTTGCGCAGCAGGTCATCGACGCGCTCAAGCAGGGGCAGGTGCTGTTCGCCTACTACCCGGACCCGCAGTGGCTGGCCCGCTCGCGCCTGCTCGCCTGCGAAGGTGCACCGGCCACGCAGGTCGCGCGCGTGGACGGCGGCGCAGCGGCCGCGGCACTGGCCGCCGCAGCCACCGCGCCCCGCTAGCAGCCTGTTTTGCAACCGCCTGCCAGGGAACCTCGCGCAACGCATCCGTAGCGCGCCTACCCGATCCCTGGGCCTGGTCGAAGCCTTTACGAAGGAACCGCTCGTCCCGGAGCCGGCAGGGTTTCTTCACCCGGGCTCCGGCAGGATCGTGCACACACACCTGTGCATGGAGTACACGCCAGATGAAGGCAGCATTCACCACGACCTTCGCCACGACACTGGCCGTACTGGCATTGGCCGCGACCGGCGCGCATGCCCGCAATCACACCGACAGCGCTCCGGGGTGGAGCCTGGACGGCATCGACGCGCTGTCGATACCGGTCGGCGACGGCAAAGGCGAGACCGACCGCGGCGCCGCGGTGCTGCGCGCGCAGGTCCTGCTCGACCGCGCCCGCTCCTCCCCGGGCGAGATCGACGGCGTGTACGGCTCCAGCACGCGCCGCGCGGTCGCCGACTTCCAGCGCCGCAACGGCCTGGAAGCCACCGGTCGCATCGACGCGGCGACGTGGCAGGCCCTCTCTAGCGATCCGGCGCCGGTCCTGATGGACTACACGGTCACCGAAGCCGATGCGGCCGGCCCGTACCGGCCGATCCCGGAGGACATGATGGACAAGGCCGAGCTCGATGCGATGGGCTACACCAGCATCGAGGAAGCCCTGGGGGAGCGGTTCCACGCCAGCCCGGCCCTGCTGCGCCGGCTCAATCCCGAAGCCGACTTCGCCGAGGGCACCGGACTGATCGTCCCGAACGTGGACCGGGGCGATCCCCTGCCCAAGGCGGCCAGCATCGTGGTCGACGCCTCCGACGCTTCGGTGTCGCTGCTGGACGCGTCCGGCAGCGTGCTCGCCAGCTATCCGGCCACCATGGGCAGCAGCCACGACCCGCTGCCGATCGGCGAATGGGAAGTGCGCGGTATCGCCCGCGATCCCACCTTCAACTACAACCCGGACCTGTTCTGGGACGCCAATCCCGAGCATGCCAAGGCGACCATCGCGCCGGGCCCCAACAACCCGGTCGGTGTGGTCTGGATCGACCTGTCCAAGCCGCACTACGGGATCCACGGCACACCCGAACCGCGCACCATCGGCAAGACCAGCTCCCACGGCTGCATCCGCCTGACCAACTGGGATGCCGCCGAAGCGGCCGGGGCGCTGACCGCGGGAACACCGGCGATCCTGCAGGAGTAGCCCGCGATGCGCACCGCCGCATTCGCGCTGGTGTCGTTGCTGGCCGGTGCCGTGCTGGGTGCGGGCGGCACCTTGTACTGGGTCAACCAGGCGCGCACCGGTCCGGCCTGCCGGTGCCCCTCGGCGGCCGACCCGGTGGGCCCGGTGGGCGTAGTCGATGAGCACGCGCCGGCCACCGGCGATCGGACCGGGCCGGGCCTGGATTCCGGGGACGGTGCCGCGCCTTCACCGCCGCCCGCGATGCGGCAGCCGGCGCCACCGCCGCTGCCTACGACGGCGATCGTGGTGCCCCAGCCCGACCCGCCCACAGTGACCCCGGCACCATCGCCGCCGCTGGCCAGCGTACGGCTGCCCGAACCGCAGCACGGACTGGCGATTCCGGTGCTTGGCCTGGACCGCGAGGCCCTGCGCGACAACTTCGCCGAGATGCGGGAAAGCGGCCATGCACACGAGGCCATCGACATCATGGCGCCAACCGGTACGCCGGTGGTGGCCGTCCAGGATGGCACCATTGTCAAGCTCTTCGACAGCGAGCGCGGCGGGCTGACCATCTACCAGTTCGACCCGAGCGGATCGTTCGCCTATTACTACGCGCACCTGGACCGCTACGCGCCGGATCTGGAAGAAGGACAACAGGTCCGGCGCGGCGAGGTGATCGGGTACGTGGGCAGCACCGGCAATGCGTCCGCCGCCGCCCCGCACCTGCACTTCTCGATCTTCCGCCTGGGGCCGGAGAAGCGCTGGTGGCAGGGCGAGGCGATCAATCCCTACCCGTACCTGGCCGGCCCGCAGGGCGGCGCGTCCTGACGCGGTCCCGCAGCGATGCGCGATTCAACGAGCTCACCGCTCACGCCTCGTGCTCGCTCACCAGCGCGAGCAGGCCGGCGCCGACGGCGAAGAACAGCAGCAGCGACAGGATCGACAGCCGCGCGCTGCCGGTGAGCACGTTGACCCAGCCGACCAGGAACGGCCCGAGCACGACGGCGAACTTTCCCAGCATGTTGTAGAAGCCGAAGAACTCGGCGCTGCGCTGCTGCGGGATGATGCGCGAGTAGAACGAGCGGCTCAGCGCCTGGATGCCGCCCTGCACCAGCCCGATCACGCCGGCCAGCACGTAGAAGTGCCAGACCGCCTCGATGAACAGTGCGCCGAAGGTGACGCCCGCATACACGCCCAGGGCGATGAAGATCCCGTTGCGCGCGCCGATGCGCTCGCCCAGGGCGCCGTACAGCAGCGTGGCCGGGAACGCGACCAGGTTGGTCAGCAGCAGCGCCTTGATCAGGTCGCCGGTGCCGAAGCCGAGCTGGCGGCCGAAGTCCAGCGCCATGCGCACGATGGTGTCCACGCCGTCGATGTAGAACCAGTAGGCGACCAGGAACAGCGCGACATTGCGCAGCTCCCCGATGCGTCGCAGCGTGGTCGCGATCTCCGTCAGCCCTTCGCGGATCGCCCGCAGCCCCTTCGCAGGCGGCAGTCCGGGCGGCTCCGGGACCCACAGCATCAGCGGCGCGCTGAACACGGCCCACCACACCGCCACGGTGACGAAGGCCACGCGCACCGCCTGGCTGCTGTCGGCCAGCCCGAACCACTCCGGGCGCTCGACCATGGCGATGTTGACCACGAACAGCACGCTGCCGCCGATGTAGCCCAGCGCGAAGCCCAGCGAGGAGACGAAGTCGCGACGATCCTTGCGGGCCACGCCCACCAGCAGCGCGTCGTAGAAGATGTTGCCGCCCGAGAAGCCCAGGTTGGCCAGTCCGTACAGTACGGCGGCGGCCAGCCACTGGCCGCGCTCGAGCAGCGGCAGCAACCCGGTCATCAGCGCACCCATCAGTGCGAAGGCCAGCAGCCAGCGCTTGCGCGCACCCATGCGGTCGGCGATCGCGCCCAGCAGCGGCGCCAGCAGCAGCACCACCACGCCGGCGGCGCTGTTGGCCGCGCCCAGCACGAAGGTGGCATTGACGCCGGATCCGCCGATCCAGTACTGCCCCAGGAAGATCGGGAAGAACGCCGCCATCACCGTCATGGCGAAGGCCGAGTTGGCCCAGTCGTACATCGCCCAGGCCAGC
>DASRZM010000066.1:0-27356 GCA_035686365.1 Lysobacteraceae bacterium
GGGGCGCGCACAGGGATGTGCGCGCCTTTGCGCCGCGACAGGATGTCGCGTCGCAAAGCCCGGCCATCCGGCACGGACCCGGAGCGCCGGAGGCGCACCGGGCGCGAGGACAAGCAGCCAGTACGCCCCGGCCACCGCTTCGCCGCTGCCTCGAGGTTTCGTCACGCGCCGCTGCCTCGAGGTTTCGTCTCGCGCCGGGCAGTCTGCGCCGGAGCCTATCCGATCAGCTCGTCCCACCCCGGGCGCGGCGCGAAGCGGTCGCCGTGGCGTTCGGTGAGCTGCTCCAGCCGGGCCTTGAGGCGCGCGGCGCCGGTGTCGCGCACGTACTGGATCGGGCCGCCGCGGAAGGGCGCGAAACCGGTGCCGAAGATCACCCCGGCGTCGAGCAGGTCGGCGTCCGCGACCACGCCCTCGTGCAGGCAGGCCACCGCCTCGTTGATGAACGGCAGGATCAGGCGGTCTTCCAGGTCCTCCGGCGGCCGGTAGCCGTCGGGCAGATCCGGCTTCTTTGCCCGGCCCTCCTCCCAGACGTAGAAGCCCTCGCCGTCCTTCCTGCCGCGCTTGCCGTCCTGCAGGCGGCCTTCCAGGCCGGCCGGGATCGGCAGCTCGAGGAAATCGGCCAGGATCCTGCCCACGTGCGCGGCCACGTCCAGGCCGACGGTGTCGGCCAGTTCGATCGGACCCATCGGCATGCCGAAGCGCATCGCCGCCTGGTCGATGGACCGGCCGGGGATGTCCTCGTTGAGGCAGCGTATCGCCTCGAGCATGTAGGGCATCAGGATGCGGTTGACCAGGAAGCCCGGCGTGCCGGCCACCGGCACCGGCAGCTTGTCGATCGCGCGGCAGAACGCGGCCATGCGCTCGCCGGTCGCCTCGTCCATGCGCGCGTGGTGCACGATCTCCACCAGCGGCATCTTCGCCACCGGGTTGAAGAAGTGCATGCCGCCGAAGCGCCCGGGATGCTCCAGGCCCTCGCTGAGTGCATCGAGCGGGATCGAGGACGTATTGGTCGCCAGCAGCGCGTCGGGCTGGAGCGCGCCCTGGATCGCGGCGTACTTGTCGCGCTTGATCTGCAGGTCCTCGGGGATGGCTTCGATGACGAGGTCCGCGCGCGGGATCCGCTCACCGGCCACGTCGGCCACCAGCCGTGCCCTGGCGGCAGCGACCTGATCCTCGAGCTTGAGCTTTTTCTCGAACAACGCCTGAGCCCGCTGCAGGGCCGGTTCGACGTACTTCATCTCGCGATCTTCGAGCGAGACCTCGAAGCCCTTGTATGCGCACCATGCGGCGATGTCGCCACCCATGGTGCCGGCGCCGATCACATGGACGCGGCCGACGCCGTGCTCCTTGCCGCCCAGGCCTTTGAGCCGCTCGTGCAGGAAGAACACCCGGATCAGGTTGCGGGCGGTGTCGGTGCCGGCCAGGCGGGCGACGGCCCGGGCCTCGCGCTCGAGCCGCGTTTCGATGGTGGCGCCGCCGCGGCGCCAGGTCTGGATCAGCGCGAACGGTGCCGGGTAGTGTTCCTTGCGGGCCTTGCGCGCAGTCTGCTTGACCAGGATCGGCGCCAGCGCCTGCCGGACCGGCCACAGATTGGTCGACCAGGCCAGCGCGCGCTGGCCGAGCGGCCGCGAAGGACGGCCGCGAACCAGGCCGGCCGCCGTCTCGACGAGCTTTTCCGGATCGCAGGTGCGATCGACCAGCCCCAGCGCGCGCGCCGCCTGGGCCGAGAGGTTGCGTCCGGTCAGCATCAGCTCCATCGCCTTGGGCGCGCCGATCAGCCGCGGCAGCCGCACCGAGCCGCCCCAGCCGGGGAAGATGCCCAGCTTGACCTCGGGCAGGCCGATCCGGGTCGAGGACGTGGTCGCAGCCACCCGGTAGTCGCAGGCCAGCGCCAGTTCGGTGCCGCCGCCCATGCAGTGGCCGTGGATGGCCGCCACGGTCGGGCAGGGCAGCTCGGCCAGCTTCTGCAGGGTCTGCTGGCCGGCGCGGATCGCATCGAGCACCGTGCCCTGGGCGTGGAAACCGCGGAACTCGCGGATGTCCGCGCCGGGCGCAAAGCCTGCGTCCTTGCCCGAACGCACGATCAGGCCGGCCGGATTCTCGATGGCAATGCGCTCGAGCATCCGGTCCAGCTCGTCCAGCACCGCCCGCGAGAGCGCGTTGACGCCGCTGTCGGAGCGATCGAGCGTGAGCACCAGGATGCCGTCGTCACGACGCTCGTGCCGCCAGTGGTCGAATCGCAGTCCGTCGAACATGACTCGCATCCGCAGCTTCGGGGTGGATCGTCAATGATCCCGGCTCCCCGCGGGGATGGCAAATGCCTGCGCGGGCGCGTTAAATGATTGAACTTTCGCAGGTGCCGCCGGTCTGGACCCGGGTCGCGTGCGTCGGCAGGCCGCCTGCGGCGCAGCCTTTCCGGGTCCAGGCCACGGCCTGCCGCCGCGGCACCGTGCCGACCGGGCTGAACCTGCCTCCAATACTAAGGACAAGGCCCCGGGGATGGGCGAGAACGAAACGGACGTGGTACTGGTCGAACGCGTCCAGCGCGGCGAGAAGCGGGCGTTCGACCTGCTCGTGCTCAAGTACCAGCATCGCATCGCCGGGGTGATCGGGCGCTATGTGCACGAC
Organism: Lysobacteraceae bacterium; assembly: GCA_035686365.1. Classification (GTDB taxonomy): domain Bacteria; phylum Pseudomonadota; class Gammaproteobacteria; order Xanthomonadales; family Xanthomonadaceae; genus DASRZM01. The sequence continues at coordinate 2,629 of DASRZM010000066.1, forward strand.
TTCGGCGACGCCCAGGACGTGGCCCAGGAGACCTTCATCCGCGCCTACCGCGCGCTGGGCAACTTCCGCGGCGAGAGCGCCTTCTACACATGGCTGTACAAGATCGCCACCAATACCGCCAAGAACTTCCTGGTGGCCCAGAAGCGCAGGCCGCCCCAGGACGACGTGGAGGCCACCGAGGCGGTCCAGTACGACGCCGGAGAGCGCCTGCGGGACCTGGATACCCCCGAAAGGGAACTTCTGCGCCGCGAAATTGAACAAATGGTGGCAGATACGGTCGAAGCATTGCCCGAGGAGCTGCGGACCGCGATCACGCTGCGCGAGGTCGACGGCCTGAGCTACGAAGAGATCGCCGAGGCCATGGAATGCCCGATCGGCACCGTGCGCTCCCGGATCTTCCGGGCCCGCGAGGCGATCGACGTAAGGATCAGGCCGCTGCTCGATACCGATCGGGCGCGGCCCTAGGACGCACCAGCACAGACAGGACACGGGTCAGCCCATGCACGAAGACGCCAAGGAACAATTGTCCGCGTTCGCCGACGGCGAGCTGGAGGCCGGCCCGCGCCGGTTCCTGCTGCGGCGACTCGAGCACGATGCGGAGTTGCGCGGCAGCTGGGACCGCTACCACCTGGCCTCGGCGTGCCTCAAGCAGGCGCGCCCGGCGCTGGTCGGCGCCGGGCTGGCGCAGCGCATCGCCGAGGCCATCACGGCCGAAGCGGTGCCCGCTCGTGCCGGTCGCGGCCTGCGGCTGGTTGCCGGCGGTGCCGTCGCTGCGGCGGTGGCGCTGGTGGCACTGGTCGCGGTGCGGCCGCAGGCTCCGGACCCGGGGCTGCCGGAGATCGCCCGCGTGGCCCCGGCAACGACGCCAGTCATCGTCGGCCAGGTCGCCTCCACCGGCATCAGTGAGCAGGATCTGCGCCCCGACTTCGCACGCGTTCCGGCGCAGACCGTCGCGGCCACCCGGGGCGCCGCCCTGCCTGCGGCCCCGCGTACCCGGCCCGGCATCGAGTCGTATCTCGTGCGGCACAACCAGGCACTGCACGCGCAGGGACGCGCCAGCTTCGTGCCCTACGTGTATCTGGTGCGGCAACCGTCCGAACCGGAGCCGGTCGCGGCCGGGGCGGAGCGCCCCCGGTGAACCTCGACCGGATGCGCTGCGGCGGCGGCCGCGCGCTGCTGCTGCTGGCAGCGAGCCTGGTCGCTGCCCCGGTGCTGGCACAGGACGCCGAGCAATGGCTGCAGCGCATGCAACAGGCGCTGCGCGAACGCGACTATGTGGGCACCTTCGTCTATGGCGACGGCACGCGCCTGGAAACCATGCGCGTGTTCCACCGGGTCGACGGCGATGGCGAGCACGAGCGGCTGGTGGCCCTCAGTGGCGAGCCGGCCGAGATCGTCCGCAGCGGCTCGCGGGTGACCTGCGTGGGCAACCACCCGGTCGCACGTTCCTATCCGGGCGCGGGCGGCCAGCCGGTACTGCCCGGTGTGCCCGACCTGCAGCCCGGTGCGCTGGCGCACTACCGCCTGGAACTGGGCGCAGAGTCCCGGATCGCGAACCGGCCGGCCCGGCAGATCGAGGTGCGCGCCGGCGACGCCTTCCGCTACGGCTACCGCCTGTGGCTGGACACCGAAACCGCGCTGCTGCTCAAGTCCGTCCGCATGGGTCCGGACGGGGTCGTGGTCGAGCAGCTCATGTTCACCGAACTGGAACCGGGCCGCACACCCACCGACGCCGAGCTCGACCTCGATCCGGCGACCCGGGCCACCGCCACGACGGTCACCGTGCCGTCGACGCCGGAGTCCGGCCCCGACGCCACGCCTCGCTGGCGCGTGCTGGATCCGCCGCCCGGTTTCCGCCTCTCGCAGGTGCGCCGCTCGCTGCGCGAGGGCAGCGCAGAGCACCAGCTCTTCAGCGACGGCATCGCCCACGTCTCGGTCTACGTGGAGCCGGCCGGCGGCGCCGCCGAGCCATCCTTCAGCGCCAGCGAAGGCGCGATGAGCGTGTACGCGCGGCGACTGGACGGCCATCGCGTGCACGTGGTCGGCGATGTGCCGCTGCTGACCGTGCAGCGCTTCGCCCAGGGATTGCAGCTCGACGGTGGCTGAGCGGCGCGCGATCGTGCACTCGTGCTCGGGCAGCCGGGTCCGGCTGCACGCTTCGGGCGCGTGCGACGAATGCGGCGGCTGCGGCGGTCGCTGCAACCTGTTCGCATCGGGTGCCGACGACTGCATCGAGCTGGACGCTGCGCAGTTCCCGGTAGCCCCCAGGCCCGGGGACCGGGTGCTGCTGTGGCTGCCCGACGACTGGCTGCGCCGTGCCGCGTGGCGCGCCTACGGGCTGCTCACGCTGGCTCTGGTAGTCGGGGCCGGTGCCGGTCATGCGCTCGCGCGGATGATGGGCCTGGATCCGGACCCCGCCACGGCAATCGGCGCGCTGGCCGGGATCGCGCTTGCACTGCCGGGCCGCCGCGTCGAGCCGCCGCAACCGCGCGTACGGGCGCAGCCTTGAATCCGGAGCGCCCCGCCGGCAGCCGTGGGTGACGAAACCAATCGACCGCCATCGGAACCGCAAACGCCATGATGACGAACCTTCCGACCCTTCGAATTCCCGTATGGACCCTGCTCGCGGCCGTGTGGATCGGGCTGGTCGCGCCCGCCGGTGCGCAGCCGCCGGACTTCACCGGCCTGGTGGAGCGGGTCTCGCCGGCCGTGGTCAACATCGAGGCCACGCGGACCGCCGAGGCCGCGTTTCGCCAGGGTGCACCCCAGTTCGAGGACGAGGAGATCCCGGAGATCTTCCGGCGCTTCTTCGGCCAGCCCGGGATGCCGGCGGTGCCGCGCGACCGCACGTCCTCCGGCTCCGGCTTCATCCTGTCGCAGGACGGTTACCTGCTGACCAACCGCCACGTGGTCGACGGCGCAGACCAGATCGTCGTGCGGCTGGTCGATCGGCGCGAATACGACGCCGAGGTCATCGGCTCCGACGCGCAGACCGACATCGCCCTGCTCAGGATCCAGGGCAGCGACCTGCCCGCGGTGGCGGTCGGGGACTCCGATGCGCTGCGCCCCGGCGAGTGGGTGGTGGCGATCGGCTCGCCGTTCGGGTTCGACCATTCGGTGACCGCCGGCATCGTCAGTGCGGTCGGCCGCACATCGCGCATGTCCGGCCAGCAGTACGTGCCCTTCATCCAGACCGACGTGCCGATCAACCGCGGCAACTCCGGCGGCCCGCTGTTCAATACCCGCGGCGAGGTGGTCGGGATCAACTCGCAGATCTTCTCCAACACCGGCGGCTACATGGGCGTGTCTTTCGCGATCCCGATCGAGGTCGCGATGAACTCGGTGCAGCAGCTCAAGCACACCGGCCGGGTCAGCCGCGGGCTGCTGGGCGTCAACATCCAGGAGGTCACCCGCGAGATGGCGCAGTCGCTGGGCCTGTCGCGGCCGCGCGGCGCGCTGGTGTTCGGCTTCTCCGAGGACAGCGCCGCCAGCGAGGCCGGGGTGCAGCTGGGCGACGTGATCGTCAGCTACCAGGGGCGGCCGATCCTGCGCTCCTCGGACCTGCCGCCGATGGTCGGTGCGACGGCACCGGGAACCAAGGTGAGCCTGGAAGTGTTCCGCGACGGCCGCACGCTGAAGATCCCGGTCTCCATCGGCGCGCTGGAGGGGCCGCCTGCGACCGCGCGCGCGGAGGACCGCGAACGGGCCGCCGGAACGCCGCTGGGCCTGGTCGTGCAGGATCTGACCGAGGCACAACGCACCGAACTGGGCCTGGAAAAAGGCGAGGGCGTGATCGTCACCGCCGTGAGCGGGATCTCGGCACGGCGCGCCGGTCTGCAGGAGGGCGACGTCATCCTGATGGTGGGTCGCGACAAGGTCGATTCCGAGCGCCGCTTCCGTGAGCTGATCGCAGGCGCCGAGCCCGACCGGCCGGTGATGCTCCTGGTCCGACGCGGCGAGCAGTCGCAGTTCGTCGCCGTCACCCCGCGCAAGGCAGAGGACTGAGCCCGAGGCCGGATGGCCGGTGCCGGCCCGGGAAAACCCGCGCAGGCACCCGTGCGGTGCCTGCCCGCGGAACGGCGCACGCGGGTTCGACGGCGCCGGCGTCCGGCGCTGCGTGGCATAATGCCGCGCTTTGCCGGCGTCCGCCCGGCGGTCACGCCCTCCATGCAGCACATCCGCAATTTCTCGATCATCGCGCACGTCGACCACGGCAAGTCGACCCTGGCCGATCGCATCATCCAGATGTGCGGCGGGCTGGCCGAGCGCGAGATGGAGGCCCAGGTGCTCGATTCGAATCCGATCGAGCGTGAGCGCGGGATCACCATCAAGGCGCAGTCGGTGTCGCTGCCCTACACCGCGCTGGACGGACGCATCTACCAGCTCAATTTCATCGACACCCCTGGCCACGTGGACTTCAGCTACGAGGTCAGCCGCTCGCTGTACGCCTGCGAAGGCGCGCTGCTGGTGGTCGATGCCGCCCAGGGCGTGGAGGCGCAGTCGGTGGCCAACTGCTACACCGCGGTCGAGCAGGGACTGGAGGTCATCCCGGTCCTGAACAAGATCGACCTGCCCACGGCCGACGTGGATCGCGTCAAGGCCGAGATCGAGGCGGTGATCGGGCTCGACGCCGAGGATGCGATCGCCATCAGCGCCAAGACCGGGCTGAACGTGCGCGATGTGCTCGAGGCGATCGTGCACCGCATCCCGCCGCCGGAGCCGGGGCAGACCGACAAACTGCAGGCGCTGATCATCGACTCGTGGTTCGACAACTACCTGGGCGTGATCGCGCTGGTGCGGGTGATGCAGGGCGAGCTGCGACCGGACGACAAGGTCCTGGTGATGTCGACCGGGCGCAGTCACGGGGTGGACCAGCTCGGCGTGTTCACGCCCAAGCGCGTGCGCCGCGAGCGCCTGGGGCCGGGCGAGGTCGGCTGGGTCAGCGCCGCGATCAAGGACGTGCACGGGGCGCCGGTGGGCGACACCATCACCCGGGCCTCGGACCCTGCCGCCGAGGCGCTGCCGGGCTTCCAGATGGTGAAGCCGCGGGTGTTCGCCGGGCTGTTCCCCTCCGATGCGGACGACTTCCCGGACCTGCGCGAGGCGCTGGAAAAACTCCAGCTCAACGACGCCGCGCTGCAGTTCGAGCCGGAGAACTCGGAGGCCATGGGCTTCGGCTTCCGCTGCGGCTTCCTGGGCATGCTGCACATGGAGATCGTGCAGGAGCGCCTGGAGCGAGAATACGACATCGACCTGGTCACCACCGCGCCCACGGTGGTCTACGAGGTGGCGCTGGACGACGGGGCGGTGATGGCACTGGACAACCCGGCCAGGTTGCCGCCCTCGACCCGGATCCGGGAAATCCGGGAGCCGATCATCGAGGCCACGATCCTGACTCCGCCCGACCACGTCGGTGCCGTGATCGGCCTGTGCGAGGACAAGCGCGGGGCGCAGATCGACCTGCAGTACCTGGGCAGCCAGGTGCAGATCCGCTACGAGCTGCCGCTGGCCGAAGTCGTGCTGGACTTCTTCGACCGGCTCAAGAGCGTCAGCCGTGGCTACGCCTCGCTGGACTACCACTTCAAGCGGTTCCAGACCGGCCCGTTCGTTCGGGTGGACATCCTGATCAACGGCGAGAAGGTGGACGCGCTGAGCATGATCACGCACCGTGCCCAGTCCGAACGGCGCGCGCGCGAGATCACCGAGCGCATGCGCGAGCTGATTCCGCGCCAGATGTTCGACGTCGCCATCCAGGCCGCGATCGGATCGCAGGTCATTGCCCGGTCCACGGTCAAGGCGCTGCGCAAGAACGTGCTGGCCAAGTGTTACGGTGGCGATGTGAGCCGCAAGCGCAAGCTGCTGGAAAAGCAGAAGGCGGGCAAGAAACGCATGAAGCAGGTCGGCCGGGTGGAGATCCCGCAGGCGGCTTTCCTGGCGGTGCTGCAGAGCGACAACAAGTCATGACGGACGGCCGGACAGAACCGGGGAGCTGCTGAGGCGTGGATATCGATTTCGCATTCATCCTGGTGGTACTGACCGCCGTCACCGGCGTGATCTGGGCGCTGGAGTTGGCCGTCCTGCGCAGGCGGCGCCTGCAGCGCCGCGGCGGGCAGGCCAAGGAACCGTGGCCGGTCGAGTACTCGCGCTCGCTGTTCCCGGTGATCCTGCTGGTACTGCTGGTGCGCTCGTTCCTGGCCGAGCCCTTCCGCATTCCCTCCAGCTCGATGATGCCCACGCTGCTGATCGGCGATTTCATCCTGGTCAACAAGTACACCTACGGCCTGCGCCTGCCGGTGCTCGACACCAAGTTCATCGAGATCGGCGAGCCCGAGCGCGGCGACATCGTGGTGTTCCGTTTCCCGCGGGATCCGAGCCAGGATTACATCAAGCGCGTGGTGGGCCTGCCCGGAGACGAGATCGTCTACCGCGACAAGCAGCTGACCGTGAACGGCCAGCCGATCCCCACCGAGCAGGTCGGGCGCTACATCGGCGAGGGCAGCGGCCGGGAGATGACCGGAGCCGAGCTCAAGCGCGAGCTGCTGCCCGGCGCCACGCACCAGATCCTGGAGCGCCCCAACGCCTTTTTCGGGGGCCGCGGCGAGGGCATCTGGAAGGTGCCCGAGGGCCACTATTTCGTCATGGGCGACAACCGGGACAACAGCGAGGACAGCCGTTACTGGGGCTACGTCCCCGAGCGCAACCTGGTCGGCAAGGCGTTTTTCATCTGGATGAACTGGGACAGCCGCAACGGCGGGATCGATTTCGACCGGGTCTTCTCCAGCGTCGAGTAGGCGGGCCCGTGGCCTGGGCCGGGCCTGCCGGCGCCGGGGGCTGCTAGACTGTTGCCGAGGCGGGCGCGACGGGGGTGCCCGCGGTTTCCGGACAAGGGGCGAATGTCATGATGAAGCGTCAACGCGGCCTGACCCTGATCGGGTTTGTCTTCGTGCTGGCGATTGCCGGCTTCTTCGCATTCATGATCATGCGGCTGTTCCCGGTGTACGCCGAGTACTACTCGGTGGTGCAGGCGATGAAGGGCCTCCAGGCCGAGCCGGGAATCGCCCAGAAGTCGCCCGCTATCGTGCGCGACCTGCTGTTCCGGCGGTTCTACATCAGCTACGTCGAGAACGTGAAGCCCGAGAACGTGCGCGTTTCGCGTCGCGACGGCTACACGCTGAACGTCAAGTACGAGGTCCGCAAGCCGTTCGTGTACAACCTCGACTTCGTCGCCAGCTTCGACAAGACCGTCGACCTGACGCGGCAGGGGAATGTCGACTGACCGGATCGGCTATCGGTTCGCGGACCCTTCGCTGCTCGAGCGTGCGCTCACCCACCGCAGTGCGGGTGCGCGCAACTACGAGCGTCTCGAGTTCCTGGGCGATGCGCTGGTCAACCTGATCGTCGCCGAAGCCCTGTACCTGCGATGGCCGAGTGCCGACGAGGGCGCGCTCACGCGGGCGCGCGCGCAACTGGTGCGTGAGGAGTCGCTGGCGCGGGTCGCGCGGCGGCTGGACCTGGGCCAGAGCCTGTTCCTGGGCCCAGGAGAACTCAAGAGCGGCGGTTACCGGCGCGACTCCATCTTGGCCGACGCGCTCGAGGCCGTGGTCGGAGCGATCTATGCCGACGGCGGGTTCGATGCCTGCCGCGGCGTCGTGCTGCCATGGTTCGAGGCCCAGATCGATGAGATCGACCCGCGCCGGCTCGTCAAGGATCCCAAGACCCGCCTGCAGGAGTGGCTGCAGGCACGCCAGCACGCATTGCCCGAGTACACGCTGCTGGCCGCCGAAGGCGCCGAGCACGACAGGACCTTCCGGGTGCTGTGCCGGCTGCCGGAGCTCGGACTTCAGACCGAGGGCCTTGCCGGCGCCCGGCGCCCGGCCGAGCAGGCCGCCGCCGCCGCGGCACTGGCGCAGCTGGAGGCGTCGCGTTGAGCGCCTCGTTCCGTGCCGGTTACGTGGCCCTGGCCGGGCGCCCGAACGTCGGCAAGTCGACCCTGCTCAATGCGCTGGTCGGCGCCCACATCAGCATCGTCACGCAGCGCCCGCAGACCACGCGGCATCGGGTGCTGGGCATCTCCACGCGGCCGGGCGGGCAGCTTGCCTACCTGGACACCCCGGGACTGCACCGGGCCGAGAAGCGTGCGCTGAACCGCGCCATGAACCGGGCTGCCCGTGGCGCCCTCGCCGAGGCGCAGGCGGTGGCGCTGGTGATCGAGGCCGGCCGCTGGCTGGACGAGGATCAGGATGTGTATGCCGCCATCGCCGCGGTCGGGGTGCCCTGCGTGCTGGCGGTCAACAAGATCGACCGCACGGCGGAGAAGGCGAAGCTGCTGCCGTTCCTGGCCGAGGTTGCCACCGGCCGCCGGTTCGCCGCCATCGTGCCGGTCTCGGCGCTGCGCCGCGACGGCCTGGACCGGCTCGAGCAGGAACTGCTGGCGTTGCTGCCGGTCTCGCCGCCGTTGTACGAAGACGACGAGCTGACCGACCGCAGCGAACGCTTCCTGGCCGCCGAGCTGGTACGCGAGCAGCTGATGCGGCAGCTCGGCGCCGAGTTGCCCTACGCCTGCACGGTGGAGATCGAGCGCTTCGAGGACGAGGACGGGCTCAGCCGGATCGCGGCGGTGATCTGGGTCGAGCGCGAAGGCCAGAAGGCGATCGTGATCGGCGAGTCGGGCGAGCGACTCAAACGCATCGGCCAGTCCGCCCGCATGGCGATGGAGCGCCTGTTCGGCCGCAAGGTCTTCCTGCAGCTGTGGTGCAAGGTGCGCGAGCGCTGGTCCGACGACGAGGCCGCGCTGCGCCGGTTCGGCTACGGCGAGTGAGCGCCGGGACGGTCCTGCTCGAACCGGCATTCGTGCTGCACGCACGGGCCTATCGCGAAACCAGTCTGCTGCTGGAGGCGTTCTCGCGTGCCCACGGACGCATCGGCTTGATCGCGCGCGGCGTGCGCGGCCCGCGCGCGCAGTCCACGCGCGCCTTGCTGCAGCCGCTGCAACGCCTGCGCATGTCCTGGCGGGGTCGCGGCGAGCTGCCACTGATGACGGCCGTGGAAGCCGACGCGCTGTACCGGGACCTGACCGGGGACACCGTGCTGGCGGGCCTGTACGTCAACGAGCTGATCTTGCGTCTGCTGCCCCGCGCGGATCCACACCCGGAGCTGTTCGACCGCTATTCGCAGGCACTGGCGGAGCTGTCCTCGACCGCAGCGCCGGCGTGGAGCCTGCGGCGCTTCGAGCGCGACCTGGTGATCGCGCTCGGATACGGTCTGCCGCTGGCGACCGATAGCGAGGGTCGCCCGGTCCAGCCGCAGGCGCGCTACCGCTATGACCCCGAGCACGGCCCCGTGGCCACCACGGCTGCCGCCGGGCCGCTCGGCGGGACCGCGTTGCTGGCGCTGGCGCAGGACCGGGCGCCCGACGCCGCGGGCCTGCGCGAGCTGCGCCGGATGATGCGGCGGGTGTTGCGCTTCCACCTGGGCGGGCGGGACCTGGAGTCCTGGCGGGTGCTGCCGGAACTGGTTCGACGGCGCAGCAGGCCCTGAGATCGGCGCCGGCGTCGGATCGCACGCGCGGTTGCGGCAGGGTCGTGCCCTCAGTCGAGCTCACCGGGCACGGCAAGCACCCGCGCGGCGGCCGATTCGAAGGCGAGCACAGCCTGCCCCGGATCGGACCCATCGGCCAGAGCCGTGGCCAGTCCCTGCACGGCGTCACCCAGTTCGCTCGCGCCGCAGAATCCCGCGGCTGCCGTGAGCGTGTGCAGCACCGCCCGCGCATGGCCCGGGCGGTCCATGGCCAGCGCCATCCGGACCTGCACGAGCTGTGCGGGCAGGTCCGCACGCAGCAGCGTACGCAGCCCGGCGATCGCGTCGCGGCGACCGGCCAGCGCCGACATCGCAGCCGCGTCGTTCCACACTGGCGCGCCCATCAGCCCGGCGAGCAGCGCGTGCAGCCGGCCGACCGACAGCGGTTTGCGCGCTGCGGCCGCAAAGCCTCCGGCACGCAGTCGGGCGGAGGACTGCGCGTCGAGCTCGGCGCTCAGTGCCAGGGCAGGGGCCGTGCGCGACATCGCCGCCTCGTCGCCGCGAAGCCGGGACAGTACGGCGGCGCCGTCGAGGTCCGGCAACCCCAGATCCAGTACCAGCGCGTCGAAACGGATTGCGCGCGCCGACGCCAGCGCGCATTGGCCCAGTGCAACGGCCGTGACCGAGCAGCCCGGCAGGGCCTCCAGCGCCTGGACCAGGAACGCGCGGCTGACCGCGTCGTCCTCGGCCAGGAGCAGGTGCGTGGGCGGGGCCGGTGCAGCGGCGGTCACGCGTCTCCCACGGTGTGGACGTATGCTCGCAGCATGCGACGCATGCATGGCTTCCGCAAGGACGAGCGCGGTGCGCGGTTCGGCATCCGGGCCGTGGCCGTGGCCGCGCTGTCGATCGCCCCGTCGCTGCTGGTTCCGTTGACCGCTGATGCCCGGACCCTCGCAGTGGAGATCGAGGCCGTCGAGACGCCGGTCGGGCGGCTCGAGGACGTCGCCGTGGAACTGTCCTGGCCGGCCGGTGCCGACGCCGGTGACCTGAGCCTGCTCGCGGCCCGCGTGCGGGCGCCGGGACTGGGCTATGCCTACGAGAATCTGCGGTGGTCGTGCCGGCTGACGCGAACGGGCGGGACGGCGAACGAGGCCGGCGGTTTCGCCTGCAACGGCGAGGTCGCCGCCGCAGGCACGCGCAGCGGCCGATTGCAGCTGGCCTACGATGGCGAGGGACTCGACGCGCGGCTCGCGCGAGGCGAAGCCCGCGCGCATGTCCGGATCGGCGAGGCGCGGGCGATCCCGGTCGAACTGCAGAGCCTGCCGGCGGACTGGCTGGCGCCACTTTTGGCCGGCGTATGGCCCGAGGCCACACTGACCGGTGGGCAACTCGACGCCAGGCTGAGCGTCGATCCCGGGCACGAGCGCGGAACCCGCGTCGAGGGAACGATCGCCGCGCACCGACTGGGCGTCGATACCCGCGACGGCCGGGTGGCAACCGCGGACCTTTCAGCGGCAGGCAGGCTCGACCTGCTGCTGGCCGATCGGACCGAGCTGTCCACGACCCTGAAGCTGCGTGGCGGAGAGCTGCTGGCCGGAGCGCTGTACGCGGCGTTGCCGCCCTCGCCGGTCGACCTGGAGCTGCGCGTGGCCGGTGGCGAAGGGCGCTGGAAAATCCAGCAGATGCACTGGCGCGATGGCACCGTGCTCGCGTTGCAGGCGCAGGCGGAGCTCGACCTGCAGGGGCAGGATTGGCTGCGCTCGGCGCAGGTCCGCGCCGACAGCGCCGATCTGGCGCAGGCCAACGCGCGCTATCTGGGTTCCCTGCTGGGCACGCTGGGCCTTGCCGACGTGGAGCTTGCAGGCGCACTGGCGATGGAGTTCACGATCCAGGATGGCCGGCCGGTGGTGCTCTCGGCCGAACCCGGGCAGGCGCGCATCCGTGACGGACAGGGCCGGTTCGCGTTCGAGGACCTGTCCGGATCGCTGCAGTGGACGCGCGGCGGGCCGGCGCGCGAGGGCTCGCTGTCCTGGGGCTCGGCCGCGCTGCACGGCATCGCGCTGGGTGCCGCGAACCTGCCCCTGCGCAGCGAACGCGGCGAGCTGGCACTGGCCGCGCCGGCCATGATCGCAGTGCTCGGCGGCGAGCTGGCGCTGCAGCAGCTGCGCTGGACGCCGGGATTCGCCGAAGCTGACACGGGGACGCGCGCCGAACTGGCCCTGCAACTGGAGGGCGCGGAGCTGGCAGCGCTCAGCCGCGCATTGGACTGGCCCGAATTCACCGGAACCCTGGACGCCCGCATACCCGCCGCGCGCTACCGCGATGGCGTGCTGGCCTTCGACGGCGATCTGGTCGTGCGCGTGTTCGATGGCACCGTGACCGTGGGCAGCCTGACCATGGAGCGCCCCTTCGGGGTTGCTCCGACCCTGGCCGGGGACGTGGCGCTCTCGAACCTGGACCTGGAGCCGATGACTGCCGTGTTCGGCTTCGGCACCATCACCGGCCGCCTCGACGGCCGCATCGGCGCCATGCGCCTGGTCGACTGGGCACCGGTGGCCTTCGACGCGGCGCTGCGCACCAACAAGGCGGCAGGAGAGAAGCGCCGGATCAGCCAGCGCGCCGTCCGCGACCTGTCCAACGTGGGCGGTGCCGGTATCGCCGGCGGATTGCAGGCGGGTGTGCTGAACGTGTTCGACACCTTCCCGTACGACGCCATCGGACTCTCGTGTCGCCTGGAGAACAACGTGTGCCGGATGGGCGGGCTGGAAGCGCACGGCGCCGGCTACCTGATCGTGCGCGGTCGTGGCCTGCCGCGCATCACGGTGATCGGGCACCAGCGCACGGTGGACTGGCCGGTGCTGGTGGACCGACTGCAGGCCGCCACCGGCGGCCAGGCGCCGGTTGTGCGCTAGTGGCCCGGCCTGATCGAGTCTGGCGGACCCGGCGAGTCTGGACAGGCCCAGGATGGACGTGTCCAGACCCTCCCTGGCATGGGTGCCCTCGACCACCGTCCATTTGCCGTTCACCCGGGCACGCCTAGCATCGGGCCCTACATTCACCGGAGACCACCCATGCGCAGACTCCTGACCTTGACCGCGGTGTCGATGTTCCTGATCAGCGCCTGCGTCACCATCAACGTCTATTTCCCGGCCGCCGAGGTGCAGAAGGCCGCCAGGGAGTTCGTCGAGGAAGTGATCGGCGAGAAGTCCACCGACCCCGTGGACGAGGGCGGTGGCGGCGCCGGCATGGCCGTGCTGTCGTTCTTCATCGGGACCGCGCACGCACAGGACGTGGACATCACCATCGAGACGCCGGCGATCCGGGCCATCCAGCAGCGCATGGAGCAGCGCTTCCAGGGCACCATGCGTCCGCACTTCGATTCCGGTGCGCTGGGCTTTACCGGTGACGCCCTGGTCACCGTCCGCGATGCCTCGAAGATCCCGCTGAACCAGCGCGCAGCAGTCAACCAGGCCGTGGCCGACGACAACCGCGACCGTGCCGCGGTCTACCGCGAGATCGCCGTGGCCAACGGCCATCCCGAGTGGGAGGACAGGATCCGCGACACCTTCGCCAGCCAGTGGATCGCCAGCGCCCGTGCGGGCTGGTGGTACCAGGGCAGCGGCGGCGCCTGGCAGCAGAAGTAGACTGGAAGGAGCAGGCTGGTAGAACGGGACTGGTAGAATTGGCGGGCAGGAGCCCGTCGCATGGGTGGCCGTGCCGGTCGCCATGCGACGGGCTCCTGCATTTCCGACGCCGGTTCCGGAGCGCATGAGCAGGGAATTCGAAGCCGCGATCGTGGACCTGAGCCACGATGGCCGGGGTGTGGCACGACGCGAGGGCAAGACCGTGTTCGTCTCCGGCGCACTGCCGGGCGAGCGCGTGCGCGCACGCCAGACCGGGCGCCGGCGCAGCTTCGACGAGGCGGTGACGCTGGAGGTGCTCGAGCGCGCCCCCGACCGCGTGGAGCCTCGTTGCCCGCACTTCGGTCAGTGCGGCGGCTGCACGCTGCAGCACATGGATGCGCAACGGCAGATCCAGGCCAAGCAGCGCGTGCTGGTGGAAAACCTCGCACGCATCGGCCATGTCGAGGCCGCGTCTGTGCTGGCGCCGCTGACGGCCGAGCCCTGGGGCTATCGCCGCAAGGCCCGCCTGGGCGTGAAGTGGGTCGAGAAGAAGGGCCGTGCCGTGGTCGGCTTCCGCGAGGCGGGCAATCCGCGTTTCATCGCCGACCTCAGCCGCTGCGAGGTACTGGTGCCGGCCGTCGGCGAGCGCATCGCCGCGATTTCGGCACTGTTGACCTCGCTGGACGCGCGCGCCCAGCTTCCGCAGATCGAGGTCGCCGCCGGCGACGACACCGTGGCACTGGTGTTCCGGCACCTGCAGCCGATCTCCGATGGCGATCGCCGGAAACTCGTGGACTTCGGCCGAACCCACGGCTTCGCCATCTTCCTGCAGCCGGGCGGAGTGGATTCGGTGCATGCGCTGTGGCCCGAATCGCCGACCCTGGAGTTCTCGATCGCCGGCCATGAGCTGCGGCTGGCGTTCCTGCCGCTGGACTTCGTCCAGGTGAATACCTCGATGAACCACCGCATGGTCGACCATGCACTGGCGCTGCTCGATCCGCAGCCCACCGACCGTGTGCTGGACCTGTTCTGCGGCCTGGGCAACTTCACGCTGCCGATCGCGCGCCGGGCCGGCGCGGTGGTCGGCGTGGAAGGCGAAGCCGGCCTGGTGCAGCGAGCACGCGACAACGCAGTGGCCAACGGCATCGGCAATGCCCGGTTCCATGTCGCCGACCTGTGCGTGGACCTGCACGGGGAGCCCTGGTACGGCCAGGGTTTCGACAGGATCCTGCTGGACCCGCCGCGCTCGGGCGCCGAGGCGGTGGTGCGCAGCTTGCCGCTGGAGGCCGCCAGGCGGATCGTCTACGTATCCTGCCACCCCGGCTCGCTGGCGCGCGATGCCGGTATCCTCGTGCACGAGCGCGGATTCGTGCTGCGCGCGGCCGGCGTGATGGACATGTTTCCGCACACCGCGCACGTGGAGTCGATCGCGATGTTCGAGCGCAGCTGAGGGTGCGCCGGTCCATGGACGCCCGGTGCATGACCGGGAAGGGAGCGGGTCGATGCTGCTGATCGGAATTTCTGGCACCGCACTGGAGCCGCAGGAGCAGCGGTGGCTGTCCCACCCGGCGGTCTCCGGCGTGATCCTGTTCGCGCGCAACTTCCGGTCGCGGCCGCAGGTGACGGCGTTGATCGCGCGCATCCGCGATGCCGCGTCGCAGCCGTTGCTGGTCACCGTCGACCAGGAGGGCGGGCCGGTCCAGCGCTTCCGCGACGGCTTCACGCGGTTGCCGGAACTGGCGCCCTTCGGACAGATGTACGCACACGACCCCGACGCCGCGCTGGACCAGGCCCGGCTGCACGGCTGGCTGATGGCCGGCGAGATGCGCGCGATCGGTGTCGACCTGAGCTTCGCGCCGGTGGTCGACCTGGCGCGCGGTAACCGGGCGATCGGCGTGCGCGCCTTCGCCGCTGAGCCCGAGGTCGTGGGCCGGCTCGCGCGCGCCTACATCGCCGGGATGCACACGGCCGGCATGGCCGCCACGCTCAAGCACTTTCCCGGCCATGGCTCAGTGGCCGAGGACACCCACGTGGACGTCGCCCAGGACCCGCGCACGATGGAGACGCTCCAGCTCGAGGACCTGGTGCCGTTCGCTGCCGGCATCGACGCCGGTGCCGAGGCGGTGATGATGGCGCACGTGCGCTACCTGGCGGTCGACGAGCATCCGGCCGGCTATTCGACGCGATGGATCGGCGGGATCCTGCGCGGGGCGATGGGCTTTACCGGGGTCGTGATCAGCGACGACATCGGAATGGCCGCCGCGCATTCGGCCGGCGGCGTGGGCGCACGCGTGCGCGCGCATCTGGATGCCGGCTGCGACCTGGTGCTCGCATGCGCACCGGAGCTGGTGCCCGATGCACTGGCGGCGCTGGAGAATCGTGCGCGCGAGCAGGCCGTGCTGCAGCGGCTCGCCGGACGTCCGGCACCGGACTGGGAGGCGCTGGCGGCGGACCCGCGCTGGCAGCAGGCGCGTGCTAGGCTCGGCGGCCCGCAAGCGACCCGGGGTTGAGCCGGACCGACGCGATGACCCACGCACGACCCCTGCAGGAGGCGCTGGCCGGCGCCGAGCTCGTCCACGACCGCCACACCATCTCGCGCGCCATCGATACCCTGGCCGCGCGCATCCGCAACGACTACGCCGGCGTGCGTCCGCTGTTCCTGACGGTCATGAATGGCGGCATGTTCTTCGGCGCGGAGCTGGCGCTGGCGCTGGGCATCGACATCGAGTTCGACTACCTGCACGCCACCCGTTACCGCGGCACCACGGCGGGCACCGACCTGACCTGGCTGCGCCGGCCGGGCGTGCCGGTCGCCGGCAAGCGCGTGCTGCTGGTCGACGACATCCTCGACGAGGGGCCGACCCTGGTGGCCGTGCGCGACTGGTGCCGGGCCGAGGGGGCGGCCGACGTGCGTATGGCGGTGCTGACCTGGAAACGCCATGGCCGCGGCGTACCGGACCTGGTTCCCGAGTACTGGGGCCTGGAAGTGCCGGACCGCTACGTGTTCGGCTACGGCATGGACTACTACGGCCAGGGCCGCAACCTGCCCGCCATCTACGCCTTGTAGGAGCGGCCGACGGCAGCGCCCGTAGGGTTGGGAGGCGTGGTTCGCGGCCGAGCGCCGCTTCTGGACGAGGGCAGCAGATGGACATCGCGTTGGCAGTGATCGGCGGCACCGGCCTGTACCGCCTGGCCGGGTTCCAGGACGTGCGATCGCACGAGGCCGGCACGCCCTACGGCGAACCCTCCGGAGCGGTCCGCGTGGGCACGCTGCACGGGCACGGCATCGCCTTCCTGGCCCGGCACGGCGAAGAGCACACGATCGCGCCGCACCGCGTCAATTACCGCGCCAACCTCCACGTCCTGCACGCACTGGGCGCGCGCCGGGTCCTGGCGGTCAACGCCGTGGGCGGCATCACCGTGCAGATGGCGCCACGCGCGCTCGCACTGCCCAACCAGCTGATCGACTACACCAGCGGACGCGTTTCCAGCTTCAGCGACGCCCCCGGCGTCAAGGTCGAGCACATCGATTTCTCGGAACCCTATTCGCCGGGCCTGCGCTCGCAGGTGCTCGCCGCGTCCGTGGCAGCCGGGGTGGAGGTGGTCGACGGCGGCGTCTATGGCGCCACCCAGGGGCCGCGCCTGGAGACGTGCGCGGAGATCGCGCGGATGCGCCGCGACGGCTGCGACCTGGTCGGCATGACCGGCATGCCCGAGGCCGCGCTGGCGCGCGAGACCGGCATGGAATACGCCGCGTTGTGCCTGGTCGCCAACTGGGCCGCAGGCTGCGACGCGTCCGCCCACCGGATCACGATGGAGGAGGTGTTCGCGAACCTCGAGGCGGCGACCGCAAAGGTACCGCCGCTGCTGCGCGCGCTGCTGGGCTGAGGCGGCTGCGGCCGTGCATTGGCGTCCGCAGATCCGCTGCTATACTCGGCCCGCGCGGCGCCGGGGGCTGTATTCGTGCCGCGCATCCGGGATCCTTCAGTAGAGGTCATGCAATGCCTATCGGTACCGTGAAGTGGTTCAACGACGCCAAGGGATTCGGGTTCATCTCGCCCGAGGGTGGCGGCGACGACGTGTTCGTCCACTATTCCGCTATCAATTCGAACGGCTTCCGTTCGCTGCAGGAAGGACAGCGCGTCAGCTTCGAGGTCGTGGAGGGCCCCAAGGGCTCCCAGGCATCCGGCGTCACGCCCGTCACCTGACCGGCACTCCGGTCCGCAACACGCGAAGCCCCGCCGCGCGCGGGGCTTCGTATTTGTGCCGGTCCGATTCGCGCATAAGATGCGTCCGGACCCCGGTGAATCCGCAGGAGCCCATCCCATGGGCCAGAGCCACAGCTCCGACCGCTTCCGCACCCACAGTGTCCAGAACCAGCCGCCGCCGCTGGAGCCTTACGATGCCTGGACGTCCGACCCGGTCCTTCGCGCCCACGTGCAAGCCGGTGGCGGCCTGTCGGCGCGATCCACGCTCCAGGCCTATGGCGCACTCGTGGGCGGGGAACTGGGCGGCCTGGGCACCGCCGCCAACGAGCACCGCCCCCAGCTTCGCGCCTACGACCGCTATGGCCACCGTATCGACCGGGTGGAGTTCCACCCGGCCTACCATCGCCTGATGGAGCAGGCGATCGCGCACGGCGTCCACTCGCTGGCGTGGAACGATCCGCAGCCGGGCGCGCACGTGGCACGCGCGGGCTTGAGCTACCTGCATCACCAGGCCGACGCCGGGACCAGCTGCCCGCTGACCATGACCTTCGCCGCCGCGCCACTGCTGCGCGGCCAGTCGACGATCGCGGCGCTGTGGCATGAGCGCGCCACCTCGTGCAGCTACGACCCGCGCCATGTGCCGGCCGCGGAAAAAGACGGCGTGACCCTGGGCATGGGCATGACCGAGAAGCAGGGCGGCTCGGACGTGCGCAGCAACAGCACCCGGGCCACCGTCGAGGGCGACCACTACCGCCTGGTCGGCCACAAGTGGTTCTTCTCCGCGCCGATGTCCGACGCCTTCCTGGTGCTGGCGCAGGCCCCCGAAGGGCTGACCTGTTTCCTGCTGCCGCGCATCCTGGAGGACGGCACGGCCAACGCGATCCGGATCCTGCGCCTGAAGGACAAGCTCGGCGACTGGTCCAATGCCTCCAGCGAGGTGGAGTTCGAGGATGCGCTGGCCTGGCGCGTGGGCGAACCGGGCCGCGGCGTGGCGACGATCATCGAGATGGTCGCCCTGACCCGGCTGGACTGCGCGCTGGGCTCGGCGGCCGAGATCCGCCAGGCCTTCGTGCGCGCACTGCACCACGTGCGCCACCGCAGCGCGTTCGGCAAGGCGCTGATCGACCAGCCGCTGATGCGCAACGTCATCGCCGACCTGGCACTGGAGAGCGAGGCCGCCACCGCGCTGGCGTTCCGGGTCGCCCGCGCCATCGACGCGGCGCCGCGCGACCCGCACGAGGCGGCGCTCGCACGCCTGGCCACGCCGGTGGCCAAGTACTGGGTGTGCAAGCGCGCGCCGGCCGTGGTCAACGAGGCGCAGGAGTGCCTGGGCGGGGCCGGGTACGTCGAGGACTCGGTCCTGCCGCGGCTGTACCGGCAGGCGCCGCTGAACTCGATCTGGGAAGGCGCCGGCAACGTCCAGTGCCTGGACGTGCTGCGCGCGCTGGCGCGCCAGCGCGATGCGCTGGACGCGATGTTCGCCGAGTTCGAGCGCTGCCGCGGCGCGCACATGGCCTTCGACCGCGCCGTGGCCTCGCTGCGCACCGCGCTGGACAGCTCCGATCGGCTCGAGCTGCGCGCCCGGCGGATCACCGAGCGCATCGCACTGGTGCTGACCGCAACGGTCCTGCTGCAGTCGGGCAGCGGTGCAGCCGAGACCTTCTGCCGGACCCGGCTGGACAGCCAGCACGGCATCACCCTGGGCACGCTGCCGCGGGACGCGCCTGTCGACGCACTGATCGACGCCGCCTGGGCCCCGTAGCAGCGGCTGTCGGCCGCGTGCGGGACCGCAACTACCGGCGTCACCCGCTGCGCCGGGGTCCGCGCCAGCGCGTCTGGTACAGGTCGAAGCGGCGGTCGCGCAGGTTGAGCACGGTGCCGGAAGTGCGCGCGGCGATCAGGTCGTCCAGGTGCAGGTTGGCGAAGGCCACCATCTCGGTGTTGGGCGTGGTGTCGGCGGCGACGCCGTCGCGTGCGAAATAGAAGTCGCACGGCGTCAGGATGCAGCTTTCCGCGTACTGGATGTCCATGTTGTGGACGTTGGGCAGGTTGCCGACGTTGCCGGACATGGCCACGTAGCACTGGTTCTCGATCGCGCGCGCGTGGCAGGCATAGCGGACCCGGCAGTAGCCATGGCGCTCGTCGGTGCAGAAGGGCACGAACAGCATCAGTGCGCCCTGGTCGACCAGGTGCCGCGCCAGCTCCGGGAACTCGCTGTCGTAGCAGATCATCACGCCGACCGGGCCGCAGTCGGTCAGCACCGCTTCGGCCTCGCTGCCCCCGACAACGCCCCAGAAGCTGCGCTCGCTGGGCGTGGGGTGGATCTTCTCGCGGGCGTGGATCGAGCCGTCGCGCAGGCACACGTAACACACGTTACGGACGCTGCCGTCCTCGATCCGGGTGATGTGCGAGCCGCCGACGATGTTGACGTTGTAGCGCACCGCCAGGCCCGAGAGCAGCTCCCTCAGGCGTGGTGTGTAGGTGGTCAGAAGATCCACGGATTCGGATGCCGACAGCGTGCTCGGGCTGGCCGAGAGCAGCTGCAGGGTCAGCAGTTCCGGCAGCACGGCGAAGTCGGAACGGTAGTCGGCGACCACGTCGATGAAGTACTCGACATACTCGCAGAACTGCTCGAACGAGACGACCCGGCGCTGCTGGTACTGGATCACCGCCACCCGCACGGTTTCCGGAACGCCACCACTGCGCACCTGCTGGCGGACGACGGCGTCGGATCCGAACTTGGGGTTGTGCCAGACCAGGTGCGCGGAATAGCCGCGCGACTCGCGGTCGGTGGGCAGATAGCCCTTGAGCACGCCCAGCAGGTTGAAGCCGTTGCGCAGCTGGAAGCTCAGGGTCGGGTCGCGCACGGCGGCGGCCTCGACGGCGCGCGCATAGGCCTCGGCCGACTCGAACTGCTTCTCGCGCCGGCCGTAGCCGGGCATCCGGCCGCCGAAGACGATGCCCGACAGACCCAGCCGCTGGCACAGCTTCTTGCGGGCGTCGTACAGGCGCTGGCCGATGCGGATGCGCCGGCGCTCCGGGTCGACACACACTTCCATGCCGTACAGCCATTCGCCCTGCGGTTCGTGCCGCGAGGCGTAGCCGCCGGCGGTGATCTCGGTCCAGGTATGCGGCGCCATCGCGATGGCCTCGGACAGGCGGAAGGTCGCGCAGTAGCCGACCACTTCCTCGTCCAGGACGGCGACGAACTGGCCCTCGGGGAAGTGGGCCAGATGCCCGCGCACCATGTCAGGCGTGTAACCGTGGTCCTCGCCGTACACGCGGACCGACAGCGCGATGATGGCGTCGATGTCCTGGAAGGTGGCATTGCGGACTTTCAGTCGCGGGCGCCTGGCGTCGGACATCGGCTTCGGACCTGTGTGCGGAACAGCGGGAAGCATATCCTGACATGCGCAAGGTTCGGTCAAACGGTGGGTGGCGCAGAGCAGTCGCGGCCATGGGCCGCTCCCACAACGCTGAAATGGGCCGCGACGTCGCATCGATAACGCCGTAGGAGCGGGCGTTGCCCGCGAACCGGTCCCCGGGGGTGCCGCGCTGGGATGATCGCGGGCAACGCCCGCTCCTACGGGGTCACGGTGGGCCGGCGTGGGAGCGGCCCATGGCCGCGATCGAAGTGCCGGGCCGCTGGATCGAAGCGTCGATCCGCCGGATCACAATGCTCGACGATTGCTATCGCAGCAGCATCTGCAGGTCATCGGGGACCGGCCAGTGCGGATGCAGCGATTGGAACCGCTGCAGGCTATGCGTCGCGCCTTCGCGATCGCCTGCCCGCAGGCGCTCGCGGATACGTTGCAGCCAGGCTTCGGGGTCCAGGTGCTCGTCGGCTGCCACCGGCGGCAGCGCGCGGCCCTTGAAGGCCGGGGCGGGGACGGACTGGGGTGGTGGCGCCTGCGGCAGCGGCTGCGCCACCCCGTAGTCGCGCCGTTCGGCGCCAGCGCCAGCGGCGGCCTCGTCGCGGACCGACTCACGCGCCTCGTCCAGCACCACCGGGGGCGGGGGCGGGGGCGGGGGAACCGTCGCAACCGTGCCGGATTCGGCCGGCACCGGCTCCCGCTTCGGTGCCGTCGACGGCGTAGCCGGCACAATCTGGCGCGCAGCGTCGGCCGGGGGCTCGGGGACGAACTCTTCCTGGGCGCGCACACGCGACCCACCGACCTCGACGCGATCGAGCTCGGCGGACGCATCGTCCTGCACGGCTTCGGTTTCCCGCGCGGCGGCCTGCGGCGCGTCCTGCGACGACGTGGCGGCGCCGGTGACAACGTCCGGCTCGATACCGAGGGTCGCCTCCGGCAACTGGATTTCCACGGGCTGGCCGAACTCGTCGGTCGCCTCGCGCTGCGGCGGCAAACCCGATTGCCACAGAAATGCCAGCGCAAGCACTGCGGCCGCCGCCGTGGACAGGCCCCAGGGCCAGGGCCGCAAGCGCGATGGCCGCGTGCCGGCCACCGCCGCGCGCGCGGCCGCGCGGATGCGCGCGTCCATCGCCGGCGGCGGCTGGCCGTCGGGCAGGGCACGGTAGATGCGGGCGAGCTCGCGCTCGTCCGGATCCAGCGGCGATTTGTCGGGCGGAATGTTCATGCCGTGAGTTTCGAACGCAGTTTGTCCATCGCATAGCGCAGCCGCGACTTGACGGTCTCGCGGCCCACGCCGGTGATCTCGCCGATCTCCTCCAGGCTCAGTTCCTGTTCCAGCCGCAGCTGGACGGCAATGCGCTGCTCCTCGGGCAGCTCCGAAATGGCCAGCTGCAGGCGGCGGCGCTCCTCGAACGCCGAGAGCGTGCGTTCCGGCTGCCGGTCATCGTCGTCGGCGGTCACCGCCAGGGCGAGGTCGGCATCGGCGGCCGGGTCCTCGGGCTTCTTCCTGCGGTAGCTGTCGACCAGCAGGTTGTGCGCGATCTGGAACAGCCAGGTCGAGAACTTCGCCTCGGGCCGGTAACGCTCGCGTGAGGCGATCACGCGCGACCACACTTCCTGGAAGCACTCGTCGGCGTTGGCCCGTACCGACAGGCCCCGCAGCAGGAAGCGGTACAGCGGACCGCGGTGGCGCGCGTAGAGCAGGTCGAAGGCGCGCACATCGCCGCGCCCGTAGGCCAGCATCAGTTCCTCGTCCGAAACCGCGCCCGCATCCATGCCCGGGAGCGTACGCGATCTGCCACTGCCGCGGGTACCCACCGCACTTCGTGGCTGCCGCGCCAGGCGTTGTGGGAGCGGGCCATGCCCGCGATCGGCGTGCCGCAAGGCCCGGACTCCGACGACCGCGACCATGGCCGCTCCCACGACGCGTCTTGTCACCGCGCGGTCGCCGCGCTCAGTCGGAGACGGCGACGCCGCCCACCTTCAGGCTCCTGGCCTGCTCGATCAGGTACACGAGCTCGCCGCGGTACCCGTCCTTGTCGGCGCCGCGTGCGGATTCGGCCAGCATCGACAGGTCCTGGAGCGTGAACTCGCCGATGTGGGTGCCGCCGCGCAGCGCGTCGGCGAACGCTGCCACGGCCGCGGCGAAGCGCAGCCGCTCGCTGGCCGCGGAGGCGACCTGCGAGACCAGGATCGGTTGCTCGATCAGGCGGCTGGCGTCGCCGTCGGGCGCCTTGTAGCGCAGCCGCAGGAAGGCCAGCTCGCCGCCAAAGCGCGCGGCGCCTTCGCCACCGGCCGCTGCGGTGCGAGCGTCGGCAGCGGCGTAGCGCAACGGCGGCAGCCGCTCGCCGCCGGAGCCGGCCAGCACGATCTCGTACAGCGCGGTGACGTCGTGGCCGGCACCGATCTCGCCGGCGTCGACCTTGTCGTTGTCGAAGTCCTCGCGGTTGAGCAGGCGGTTCTCGTAGCCGATGAGCCGGTACTCGGAAACCACCGCGGGGTTGAACTCGACCTGGATCTTCACGTCCTTGGCGATGGTCATCATGGTCGAGGAGATCTCCTCTACCAGCACCTTGCGGCCTTCGGCCAGGGTGTCGATGTAGGCGTGGTTGCCGTTGCCGATGTTGGCCAGCTGTTCGGCCATCGCGTCGTTGTAGTTGCCGGTGCCGAAGCCCAGGGTAGTCAACGCGATGCCCGATTCGCGGCGGTCGGCCACCAGTGTCTTGAGCGCCTCCACGCTGACCGTGCCTACGTTGAAGTCGCCATCGGTGGCCAGGATCACGCGGTTGACGCCGCCGTCGATAAAATTCTCCGCGGCGGTCAGGTAGGCCAGCTCGATGCCGGCGCCGCCGTTGGTGGAGCCGCCGGCCTGCAGCCGGTCCAGCGCGTCCATGATCGCGGCCTTGTCGCTTCCCGGCGTGGTCGGCAGCACCAGGCCGGCGCTGCCGGCATAGGCGACGATCGCCACGCGATCCTGCGGCCGCAGCTCCGCGGCCATGGCCTTGAAGGCTGCGCGCAGCAGCTCGAGTTTGTCTGGCGACTGCATCGAGCCGGAGGTGTCGATCAGGAACACCAGGTTCGACGCCGGGATGCGGGCCTTGGGCACCTCGTAGCCCTTGATGCCGACCAGCATCAGGTGGCGGTCGGCGGCCCACGGCGCCGGCGCGATCTCGGTGGTCACCGAGAACGGCACCTGGGTCGCTGCGGGTGGCGCATAGCCGTAGTCGAAGTAGTTCAGGAACTCCTCGGCGCGCACCGCGTCGGCCGGCGGCAGAGTACCGGCGTTGAGCATGCGGCGCACGTTGGCATAGCTGCCGGTGTCCACGTCGATGGAGAAGGTCGAGACCGGCGATTCGGCCACGCGGTGGACCGGATTGGCGTCGAGCCGGGCGTACTGCTCGCGGTTGGCGGGCTCGGACAGGGGCATCGACACACCGACCGCAGGCGGCGGCGCCGACGGCATCGCCATGGCCATGTCCGCGGCGACTTCCGCGGCGATCCTGCGCTCAGCACGGCGCGCCTCCTTGGGAGCCGCCGTCTCCTGTCCGGCGACCCGGGTGCCGGAGACTTCGACGCGATCGAGTTCGGCGGACGACGCCTCATCGACTGGTGCGCCCTCCTGGCGGTCCGACTGCACGGTGCAGCCGGCGGAAAAGGTCAGGGCACAGGCAATGGCGACGCAGAGCGGACGGTTCATGGCGGACTCCGGGGTGGGGGTGCGCCGGTTCCAACGCGCGCCAGCGGGAAAAGGGGTTGCGCGGCGTCAGGCCCGCGCTCCGCCCGCAACCCCCTCCCGGCCTCCCCCTCCGCGGCTTCGCCGCGCAAGGGGAGGAGAAGAACGGGCCTCCCCCTCCGCGGCTTCGCCGCGCAAGGGGAGGAGACAAGCCCGCACCTGCATCCCCCTCCCTTTCGCGCAGCGAAGGGGAGGGCCGGGGAGGGGTCGCGCGGCGCAGCCGCGCGCGGGACGCGCCGACGGGTAAGGCGCGCACGATCCTTACGGTCGCAGC
>DASRZM010000067.1:0-2261 GCA_035686365.1 Lysobacteraceae bacterium
ACCAGCCACGGGCAGTCCGGGCGCAGCACCGCCGAGAAGTCCCAGCGCCCGGTCGGCGGAGCAACCGAGATCATCTGCTTCACCGGCAGGTGGCGCGCGGCCAGCAGCGTGACGTAGGCGCCGAAGGAGAAGCCCCCCAGCCACAGCGCATCGCGCGGGCGCACCTGCTGCACCCACTCGGCGACGGCCAGCAGGTCCAGCGTTTCGCCGCGGCCCTCGTCGTACTCGCCTTCGGATTCTCCGGTGCCGCGGAAATTGAAACGCACCGAGCGCAGGCCCATTTCGCGCAGGGCACGCTCGATCATCGTCACCACCTTGTTGTGCAGGGTGCCGCCGTGGGTCGGGTGCGGGTGGCATACGATGACGGTGCCCGCGCGCGCCATGTCCGGCTCGGGGATATCGACGATGGCTTCCAGCACGCCGGCCGGTCCGCGCAGGTGCACGGTGGCCTGGCGTTCGGGAAAGCTGTCCGGCTGCGCGGGCGCGCCGTTCCTGCGGGAGGAGTCCTGGCTCATGCGGGGATCGATCGGGGTCGGGGTCCGATCATACCGGAGCGCCGGCGCCCCCATGCCGTTGGATCGTGGACCTTCGCACCGGCCCGGTTGGGCCGGTCGCAGCGGCGGTTGCCGTCAGGGAATCTGCTCGACCATCCAGAGCACCGCGGCCTCGACCTGCGCGTCGGTCAGCGCCGGGTTGCCGCCCTTGGGCGGCATGATGCCGTCCTCGCCCTGGTAGCCGGTGATCGCGTTGCGAACCAGCGCCTCCATCCCCCTGTCGATGCGCGGGGCCCAGACCTCGGCGGTCATCAGCGGGGCGCCGCCGGCACCGGAGTTGTGGCAGGTCCCGCACAGGCTGTTGTAGATGACCTCGCCTTCCAGCGTGCCGCCGTAGGCGACCTGGGCGCTGGCGGCCTGCTGCGCGGCTGCGGCCGCCGCCGCCATCGCCGCGGCGCCGGTCTCGCCCGCGTACACCCGTCCGACCGGTTGCAGGCGCTGGGTGGTGTGCTCGATCGCCGCGAGGCTTTCCTCGCGCGGACGGCCCTCGTAGATCCAGCCGGCGACCAGGATCAGGGCCACCGTGACCACCACCAGCGCGGCGAGGATCATCGAGAAATGCTTCAGGAACGAGATGTCTTGACTGCGCAGCACGGCGGCACCCGGGAGGTGCGCGGCCCTGCACGGGCCGCGCCGGAAAACAAAGGCCGGCAATTATAGCCGGCCTTTCCGGAGCGTTGGAACCGGGTCCCGGGCCTTGCGCCCGGGACCCTGGGGAACCTCTGAACACGTTCAGAGGTTCACGCGCCACGGATGGCGCGCTCGCGGATCAAGCACGCAAGGGCTTGATCCGGCGGAGCCGAGTCCGGACATGCGCCGGACTCGGCGAGTCTGAGCAAGCCTGTCCTGAGCCTGTCGAAGGGTCCAGGATGGACTTGCTCGGACCTTTACCTTAGGGGACGGATCAGTCCGAACCCTCGAAGCCGTCCTTGAAGATGTCGCCACCGGGTTCGCCGGCCGATGCCACGCTGATGGCGAACGTCTGCAGGGCCGATGCATCGTCCGGATCGCTGGCGACGACCTCGACACTGTAGGGCCCGTCCACCGAGGCGCCGAAGCTGACCGTGCCGGTGATGCGGCCGGTGACCGGGTCGATCGACAGGCCGGCCGGCAGGTTGCTGGCCGCGTAACTCAGCGTGTCGCCGTCGATGTCGTCGAAGTAGCCGGCCATCTCCACATCCACGGCATCGCCTTCAACCACGATCAGGTCGGGGGGCGTGCCTACCGCTACCGGCGCGTCATTGACGCACTCGACCGTCACGCTGACCGTGGCGGTGTCGCCACCGTTGATGGTGTAGGTGAACCCATCGTCGCCGCAGTAGTCGGCGTCGGGCGTGTAGCTGACGCCGCCGGCGGTGAATGCGGTCGTGCCGTTGGTGGCCACTCCGGCCGCCGTGACCTGCAGCAGGCCATCGTCCGGGTCGGCCACGTCGTTGGCCAGCACGTCGATCGCGGTGGTGCCGCTGTCCTCCAGTACCGTGGCGGCGTCGTCATTGGCCACCGCGTCGCCCTGGTCGACATCGCTCACCGACCAGCTGAAGCTGTCGTCCACCGTGCCGCCGTTGCCGTCGTTCGCCGTCACCGTCACGGTGTACGGGCTGCCGGCGGCCGCGTCGAAGCCGATCGTGCCGCTGATCACGCCGGCGCCGCTGATCGACAGGCCCGTGGGCAGCCCGTCGGCGCTGAAGCCCAGGGTGTCGCCATCGG
>DASRZM010000068.1:0-2192 GCA_035686365.1 Lysobacteraceae bacterium
ATTCGGCCGTCCGTTGCGCGCATCAGCTCCGTACACAGCCGGTTCGTTCCCGCGACGTACTCCGGATGCTCGACCATCGCCTGCACCACTCGCCTCGCCGCACCATCCCGGCGCCTCGCCTCGCCCACCAGCCGACCGTAGGCCAGCGCCAGCCGGTCCAGAGGCACCGCGTACGTTTCCACTCCGCACCCATCCACCGCGGTGCCGATCGCCTCCGTCCCCACACCGGTCCAGCGTGCCATCTCCTCCAGCATTCGCCGCTGCACCGGGTGCTCCGCCCGTTCGTAGCCGGTCAGTGACCACCCGTGGTGCCGGGCCAGGGCCAGCATGCCCGCGTGCTTCCCCGAGCAGTTGTTGTGGGCCCGGCCCGGCTCCTGGCCGGCGCTCCGCAGCGCATGGGCGATCGGCTCGTGCATCGGCGCGTGCGGACCGCATGCCAGGGTCGATTCCTCGAGTCCGATCCGCGCGAGCATGTCCCGCACCGCCTCGACGTGCCGCGGCTCACCGTTGTGCGAGCCGCAGCACAGCGCCAGATCGGTCGCTTCGAAGCCGTACGCCTCCGCGACGCCTTCCTCTACGAGCGGCAGCGCCTGGAACGGTTTCGCAACCGAGCGCGCAAACACCACCATCCCATGGGTACCCGCGCGGCCCCGCAACCGGCCCTCGGCGTCCATCACCGCCACGCTCACACGGTGCCGCGATTCCACTACGCCCCCGCGCAACACCTCGACGCGCGAACTCACCTCACCTCCCGGATCTCAGGATGATCCATCCCCGGCCTCGCCACCATGGCGCTTCGCGCCGACTCCATGTCGGGACGCGCCGACCGCGATGCCGGTCAGGATCAGCACCGCACCCGCCACCGTCCGGCCACTGGGCACCTCACCGATCGCCGGCAGCAGCCACGCGATCGCTGTCGCTCCGACGGGCTCACCGACCAGCATCAGATTCGCCAGGTATGCCGGGAGATAGCGCAACGCGTAGTTCACGCCGGTGTGCCCGAGCATCATGGGCCCCACCGCCAGCGCCGCGAACACCAGCCAGTCCCGCCCCGCATAGCCGCTCACCGGCGCCGGGCCGAGGACGACCACGCCCATCAGGACGATCGCCGCGACGCCGTACACGACCAGAGTATACGCCCAGAGGTCCACGCCGACGCGGAGCCGCCGGCCGATCACGTAGTACCCGGCGGCGAAGATGGCGCCGGCCACGGCCAGCGCATCACCGGCAAGCGCGCGCGCGCCCACTTGGAAGTCGCCCCACCCGATCAGCGCCGCCCCGACGATCGCCACCCCGATCCCCAGCCACCCTCGCCGCCCCGGCCGCTCGCCGAGGAACACCGCCGCAAGGCCGGCCACGAACAGCGGCTGCGTCGATACCAGGACGACCGAGCTCGATATCGTCGTCAGTCGCAGGGACGCGATCCAGCTCCAGAAATGCGCGGCCAGCAGAACGCCGGCGACGACTGCGAGCACGGCCTGGCCGCGCAGCTCGCGAACCGCGCGTCGCGAGGCGGGCCTCAGCGCTACGAGAACGGCGATCAGCCCCACCGACAGCATGAGCCGCCAAGCCGCCACCGCTTCCGCCGGTGCCGCCGTGAAGCGCACGAGCGGCCCCGCCCAGCTCATGGCCAGGACGGCCACCACCAGCACCGGCACCGGTGGCAGCGGCGGCCTTTCCTGCCTGCCCGCTGTCACCCGCCCGTCAGCGACCGAAGGGGAGCGTCACCATCACCAGCCGCGCGCCCAGCAGCAGGAACGACACGCCGAAGATGCGGCGCAGCGCCGTCCGGCCGATCCGCTGGTTCACCCGTGCGCCCATGGGCACGGCCAGCATCGCGCCCAGCGCAATCGGCAGCGCCGTCTGCACGTCGACGAACCCTGCGCTGCCCGGCGGCATGCCGCCGGCCGCGGGCCCGCTCAGCGCGTACGTCGCCGCGCCGGCCGCCGCGGCGAACACGACCACGGCGAGCGACGTCGCCGCCACACGGCCGAGGTCGAGCCGCACCACGTACAGCAGCACCGGAATGGCGACCAGCCCGCCGCCGACTCCGAGCAGCGCCGAAAACACGCCGATGCCGAGGCCTGCGGGGATCATGAGGGCGGGCGAGGTGCGCAGGGGCCGTGGCTCCGGCGTGCGCGGCGAACCCAGGAGCTGCACACCCGTCGCGACGAGGAACACGCCGAAGCCCA
>DASRZM010000069.1:0-15754 GCA_035686365.1 Lysobacteraceae bacterium
GCCGGACCGCGATGAGGGAAATCCCCCAGTGAGGGGACCGGCTTTCACCTGCAACGGCCGCCAGCCCGCCCTCGCGATCGTGAGGTGCCGTTGACCGGGTCAGTCCGCCGGGGAGCCGTAGCGCACGGCGAGGATGCGGTAGCCGCGCGTGCCATCGGGCCGCTCGACCACCAGCCGCTGGTCGGCACGCTTGCCCAGCGCCGCGCGCGCCAGCGGCGCGTCGATGCTGACCTGGCCGCTGCCGGCATCGGTCTCGTCCGGGCCCACGATGCGCAGCTCCAGCAGCTCACCCGAGGACTCGTCCAGGAGCCGCATCCATGCGCCGAAGTACACCGCCTCGCGGTCGCCGGGCACGACATCGACCACGCGCAGCTGCGGCAGGCGCTTGCCGAGGTAGTGCACGCGGCGGTCGATCCCGGCAAGCTGGCGCTTCCGGTAGCTGTACTCGGCGTTTTCCGAGCGGTCGCCCTCGGCGGCTGCCGCGGCCAGTGCGCGTACCACTTCGGGCCGCTGCGTGCGCCACAGTTCGTCAAGCTCGGCGCGCAGGCGCTGGTAGCCGGCGCGGGTGATGATCGCCGTGGAGTGCTGCGGCGGCGGTCGCCAGCGGGCCATCGTCCGGACCGGTCAGCGCGACCGGAAGATGCCGCCGAGCACGCCACGCGCGATCTGCCGCCCCAAGCGCGAGCCGGCGGTGCGCGCAGCCTGCTTGGCCATGGTTTCGACGGCGCCCTGGCGGCGCTTGGTACCCCACAGCCAGTCGCGGATGCGGCCGCCCCAGCCGGTGTCCGCGGGCGCAGGCGCCGTGCCGGAGGGTGCCGGCGCCGGCGTGTCGGCGGCGTCCGCGGCGCGCGCGAGCAGCACCTCGTGCGCCGACTCGCGATCCACGCGCGTGTCATAGCGGGCGCCGACCGGGCTGCGCGCGCGCACCGCCGCACGCTCCTCGGCCGTGATCGCACCCATGCGGCAGCGCGGCGGCGCGATCAGCGTGCGTTCCACCGGCATTGGCACGGCGCGATCGTGCAGGGTGGAAACCAGTGCCTCGCCGACGGCCAGCTCACCGATCACGCGCTCGACGTCGATCGCAGGGTTCTGCACGAAGGTTTCCGCGGCCGCGCGCACCGCCTTGCGGTCGCGCGGCGTATAGGCACGCAGTGCATGCTGCACGCGGTTGCCGAGCTGTCCGAGCACGTCGCCGGGCACGTCGTCCGGATTCTGCGAGCAGAAATACACGCCCACCGCCTTGGAGCGGATCAATCGGACCACCTGTTCGATGCGCTGGCGCAGCGCCGGCGGGCAGTCGTCGAACAGCAGGTGCGCCTCGTCGAACATGAACACCAGCTTCGGTGCGTCCAGGTCGCCGACCTCGGGCAGGTTCTCGAACAGCTCCGAGAGCAGCCAGAGCAGGAAATTGGCGTACAGGCGCGGGCGCAGGATCAGCTGCTCGGCAGCCAGCACGTTGACGATGCCGCGCCCGGACAGGTCCTGGCGCATGAAGTCGGCCAGCTCCAGCGCCGGCTCGCCGAAGAACTGCTCGCCGCCGTCGCCCTCCATCCGCAGCAGGGCGCGCTGGATCGCGCCGATCGAGGTGGTGGAAACCAGTCCGTAACGGCTGGAGACCGCTTTGCGGTTTTCGCCGATGAAGTTCAGCAGCGCGCGCAGGTCGGCCAGGTCCAGCAGCAGCAGTCCGTCCTCGTCGGCCAGCCTGAAGGCGACCTCCAGCACGCCGGCCTGGGTGTCGTTGAGTTCGAGCATGCGACCCAGCAGCAGCGGGCCGACCTCCGAGACGGTGATGCGCAGCGGATGCCCGAGCTGGCCGTACAGGTCCCAGAACACCACCGGACTGGCCTCGGGGTGCCAGTTGTCGATGCCGAGCCGGTCCAGGCGCTCGGCAAGCTTGGGCGAAGCCGCACCGGGCTGGCTCAAGCCGGCGACATCGCCCTTGACGTCGGCCACGAACACGGGCACGCCGCGCTGCGAAAAGGCTTCGGCCAGCAGCATCAGGGTCACGGTCTTGCCGGTGCCGGTGGCGCCGGCCACCAGTCCGTGGCGGTTGGCGTAGCGCGGCAGCAGCGTCACCGGGCCGGCGCCAGGATCACCCGAAGGCTTGCCGATCAGGATGGGGTCCATGGGGACGCACTCGGCGACGATGGGGGCTCATTGTAGTCAGGCCGGGCGTGAGCCCGATGGAAGCCTCCGGTGGTAGGCTTCGGCGCGAGATCACGGCACGGAACGCCCCGACCATGCGTCTGCTCAGGTCCATGTTTGCCCCGGCCACGCTTGTACGGGCCACGCTTGTCCGGGCCAAGTTCGTCCTGGCCATGTTCGTCGTGGCTGCGACGGCCGGCTGCGCCACGCAATCTCCGCGCCCGCCGGCGGCGGGCGACGGGGCCGATGCGCAGGCGCTGTACGCGAAGATCCAACCGGCGGTGTCGCGCTACCGGCGCGGCCGCGCGCTGGAATCCAACGGCGAACCGGAAGGCGCCGGCGAGCGCGCCGCGGCACTGTCGACGCTGCAGGCGGCAGCCGGAGACTGCGCGGCGCTGGCCGGCTGCGATGCCACGCGATTCTTTGCGGCCTACGAAGGGCTGCTGCACGACGACCCGGGTGCATCCGCGGGCGAAGGCTTCGCGGCCGACCTCGCGCAGGCGGCGGATGCGCCGCGCGGCGAGGGCTCGCCGATCATGGCCCGGCTGCCGCAGGCCGCGCGTTCGATCAACCTGCTCAAGGGCCGCGAACTGCGCGATGTGATCGCGCTCAACGGGCCGGTCCAGGCGGCCCTGGCGCAGTGGCTGACCTGGATGCGTCCGCAGCTGGTCGATGCCTGGGAGCACTACCAGTACATGCGCCACCGCATGTGGCCCGAATACCAGCGGGCCGGCCTGCCCGAGGCGCTGCTGTTCGGGATCCTGGCCAAGGAATCCGGTGGCAAGGTGCACGCGGTCTCGCGCGCCGGGGCCAGCGGCCCGCTGCAGTTCATGCCGGCCACCGGGCGCCGCTTCGGGCTGGGCGATGCCGGCGGCTTCGACACCCGCTTCGACCCGCAGCTGGCCACCCGCGCCAACGTCGCCTACCTCAACGAGCGCTTCGGCGAGTTCAACGACAATCTCGAACTGGCGCTGGCCGCCTACAACGGCGGCGAGGGCCGAGTGAAGCGCCTGTACCAGGGCACCCGCGGCAAGCCGTTCTGGGACCCGGAGGTGTACTGGCAGTTGCCGCCGGAAACGCGCGATTACGTACCCATGGTGCTGGCCGCCGCCTGGCTGTTCCTGCACCCGGAGGAGTACGGACTGAGCTTCCCGACGGTGGAACCGGCCCCGGCGCGCCTGCCGCTCGAAGCGGACACGACCATCGACGCGCTGGCGATCTGCCTGGGCGACGCCGGCAGCCGTGACGGCTGGTTCCGCACGCTGCGGAACCTCAATCCACGCTACATGTCGAACACCGAACTGCCGGCAGGGACCGTGCTGGAAGTACCCGAGCGCCTACTGGTGCCCTACCGCGAGCGCTGCGTTTCCGGCGCGCACGCGACCGCGGCGCGCCAGCTCGCGAGTGCGCAGCGACCGGCGCCGGTGCCGGTGCGCGAGGTGACCGTGCGCCAGGGCGAGACCCTCAACGGCATCGCACAACGTCACGGCTGCAGCGTCCGCGCACTGGCCGACGCCAACGGCCTGCAGCCGCCGCGCTACATGATCCGCGTGGGCCAGCGCCTGAAGCTGACCGGGTGCCGCGGTTGAGCACGCCCCCGCTGCGAACCTCGCGCATGAACCTCCAGCAATGGCTCGACTACCAGCAGCGTCTGCACCCGCTGGCGATGGAGCTGGGGCTGGACCGGGTATCGGCGGTGGCCACGCGCATGGGTCTGGCGCGGCCGGGCAAGCGCGTGGTCTCGGTGGCCGGCACCAACGGCAAGGGCTCCACGGTGGCCTTCGCCGAGTCGATCGCGCGCGCGGCCGGCTGGCGCACCGGCGCCTACACCTCGCCGCACCTGCTGCGCTACAACGAGCGCGTGCGCATCGACGGACAAGAGGCCGGCGATGAGGAGCTGATCGCGGCCTTCGAGCGTGTGGAGGCCGCCCGTGGCGACACCGATCTGACGTTCTTCGAATTCGGCACCCTGGCCGCGCTGGCGCTGTTCGAGCGCGCGCAGCTGGATCTGGCCGTGCTCGAGGTCGGCCTCGGGGGCCGCCTCGATGCGGTCAACCTGGTGGATCCGGACGTCGCCGTGATCACCTCGATCGCGCTCGACCACCTCGCCGAGCTCGGCGCAGACCGCGAAAAGATCGCGGTGGAGAAGGCCGGCATCCTGCGCCCGCTCAGGCCGGCGGTCCTGGCCGAGGCCGACCCGCCCGAGGCCCTGCTGCGCGAGGCGCGCCGGATCGACGCGCGCCTGCTCAGGGCCGGGCGCGATTTCCGCGCCGTGCCGGCCGGGGACGGCTGGATCCTCGAGCACCAGGGCGTGCGCTGGACGCTGCCGCCGCCGCGCATGCCGGCGCCGGCACAGGTCGGCAACGCGGCGGCGGCGATCGCCGCGCTGCGGGCCCTGCCCGGGGCCGAGGCGATCACCGAGGCGGCGGCGCGCCAGGGTGTGGCGGAGGCCTTCATTCCCGGTCGCCTGCAGCGCATCGGCGGCGAGGTCGAGATCCTGGTCGACGTCGCCCACAACCCGCAGGCCGCGCAGCAGCTGGCGCAATGGCTGATCCGCAACCGCCCGGCCGGCAGCACCCAGGCCGTGTTCGCCGCGCTCGGCGACAAGGACATCCCGAACCTGATCGCGCCGTTGCTGACCTGCGTGGACGCCTGGTGCCTGGCGGGGCTGGAGGGCCGCAGCGAGCGCGGGATCGCGGTCGACGCGCTCTGGGCCCAGGTCGCGGGGCTGCTCTCGCGCACCCTGGCCACGCGCCATGCAAGCGTCGAGGAAGCGTTTGCCGTAGCGCGCGCCCGCGCGCGTGCCGGCGACCGCATCCTCGTCTACGGTTCGTTCCTGACCGCCGGTGCAGCCCTCGCGCAGCTGAACGCAGGGGCCGGCCCGGAGCAGGAACCGCCACCACCGCCGGTATAATCGGCTGCGTTCCGCGCACTGCGAGGACCGATGGACTCCGCCCTCAAGCAACGCCTGGTCGGCGCGGCCGTACTGGTCGCCCTGGCCGTGATCTTCCTGCCGATGCTGCTGGACCGCCCCGCCCCCGAGTCGGGCGCGGGCGAGGTGTCGATGGACATGCCCGCGGCGCCCGAGCGCGAGATGGAGACGCGCGAGCTCCCGCTGACGCCGCCGCCTGCAACGACGGCGCCGACGATACCCCCGGCACCGGCGCTGGAGGATCCGAACCGCGTGACCACGGTCGATGCCGATGTGCTGGATCGTGTCGATGCGCGGCCGGAAGACGATGCCGTTCCCGCGACCACGCCGGGCGGGGCGCCGCTGCCGCGCGACGTCGCCAGTGATGCGGCTGCGGCACGGCAGCCGCCGGTACCGCCGCCGGCACCGGCCACCGGTGCCGGCTTCGCCGTGCAGATCGGCACCTTCGGCAACCTCGACAACGCCACCGCGCTGCAACGCAAGGTCGAGGCCGCCGGTCTCCCGGTCACGACCGAGTCCGTCAGCGTGGCCGGCAAGCCCGGGCTGCGCCTGCGCGCGGGCCCGTTCGCCGATCGTGGCAGCGCCGAGCGGGCGCGCCTGGCGATCACGCGGGTCGAAGCGGGGCTCGAGCCCGAGGTGGTCGCACTCGATGCCGAAGCCGCGACGCCGGCGCCGGCGGCCGTGCGTGCCGGCTTCGCGGTCCAGGTGGCGGCGCTGCGCAGCGGCCCCGACGCCCAGGCGCTGCGCGAGCGCCTGCGCGCCGGCGGCGTGAGCGCCTTCATTGACGAGGTACCGGTCGAGGGTGGCCGCGTCTACCGCGTGCGCGCCGGTCCGGTGGCACAGCGCGCGGCGGCCGAGTCGCTGCAGGCCGACCTGCGGCAGAAGTTCCAGCTCGACGGCATCGTCGTGGCGCATCCCTAGCGCGCCGAATCCGATGTCTGCGCGCCGACCGTGCTGACCGGCATCGACATGGTGCTGCTGGTGATCGTGGGCCTGTCCGCTGCGGTCGGGCTGTGGCGCGGCTTCGTGGTCGAGGTGATGTCGCTGGTGGTGTGGGTGGCCGCGTTCTGGCTGGCATTCGTGTTCGGCGACGAGGCCTCGGCCCTGTTCGAGGGCTGGCTGGAGTCGCCGGTGCCGCGGCTGCTGCTCGGCTACGCGCTGCTGTTCGTGGCCGCGCTGGTGGTGGGCGGGCTGGCCACCTGGCTGATCGGCAGGCTGGTCCGCAGCACCGGGCTCACGGGCCCGGACCGCCTGCTCGGTCTGGGCTTCGGCCTGCTGCGCGGCGTGGCGCTGGCCTGTGTGCTGGTGCTGCTGCTGGGCTTCACCGCGCTGCCTCGCGAAGCGGACTGGACGCAGTCGCGGCTGCTGCCGGCCTTCCAGCCCGGCGCGGAGTGGCTGCGCGCCTGGCTGCCGGGCGCGGTGGCAAAGCACGTGGATTTCTCCGGCCTGCCCACCGAGGTCCTGCAGCAGGCCGTGCCGGGATCGGCGCCGGGGCGCCGATCCGGGGACGAGGGCGCCGACCCGCCGCGCGATTGACTACAATTGCCGCCGCGGCCCGCCGACCCGGCGCGGCCGCCGAACCGAGGTGCAGCCAGTCCCGTGTGCGGAATCATCGGAATCGTCGGCACCGGCGAAGTCGCCAGTGCCCTGTACGACGGCCTGCAGGTGCTGCAGCACCGCGGCCAGGACGCGGCCGGCATTGCCACCACCCACGGCAACCGGCTGCGCGTGCACAAGGGCAACGGCCTGGTGCGCGATGTCTTCCAGGAAGCGCAGATGCGGTTGCTGACCGGGCGCGTGGGCATCGGCCACTGCCGCTACCCCACCGCCGGCGCCGAAGGCTCCGACGAGGCCCAGCCGTTCTACGTGAACTCGCCCTACGGCATCGCGCTGGCGCACAACGGCAACCTGATCAACACCGACGCGCTGCGCCGCGAGGTGTTCGAGCAGGACCGCCGCAACATCAACACCGAGTCGGACTCCGAGGTCCTGCTCAACGTGTTCGCCCACGAGCTCTCCGAGCAGGGCACGCTCTCGCCGCAGGCCGTGTTCGGCGCCGTGCGCGGCGTGCACGGCCGCTGCCGCGGTGGCTATGCGGCGGTGTCGCTGGTGCTCGGGCTGGGGCTGGTCGCCTTCCGCGACGTCCACGGCATCCGCCCGCTGGTGCTGGGCCGGCGCGAGGCGGCCGAGGGCACCGAGTATGCGATCGCCTCCGAGAGCGTGGCCCTGGACCTGCTCGGTTTCACGCTGATGCGCGACGTCGCACCCGGAGAGGCGGTGGTGGTGACCACCCGCGGCGAGATGTACACGGAGGTGTGCGGCCGCGGCGAGGTGCACGCACCGTGCATCTTCGAGTACGTGTACTTCGCGCGGCCGGACTCCATGATCGAGAAGATCTCCGTGCACAAGGCGCGCATGCGCATGGGCGTGGCGCTGGCCGAGAAGATCCTGCGCCTGCGGCCGGCCGACGAGATAGACATCGACACGGTGATCCCGATCCCGGACACCTCGCGCACCTCGGCCATGGAACTGGCCAACGTGCTGGGCGTGAAGTACCGCGAGGGGTTCATCAAGAACCGCTACATCGGCCGCACCTTCATCATGCCCGGGCAGAGCCTGCGCGTGGCTTCGGTGCGCCGCAAGCTCAACGCGATCCCGCTGGAGTTCAACAACAAGGTGGTACTGCTGGTCGACGATTCGATCGTGCGCGGCACGACTTCGCAGCAGATCATCCAGATGGCGCGCGAGGCCGGGGCGCGCAAGGTCTACTTCGCCTCCGCGGCGCCGCCGGTGCGCTATCCCAACGTGTACGGCATCGACATGCCGGCGCCGCAGGAGCTGGTCGCGCACGGTCGCAGCGAGGAGGAGATCCAGCAGCTGCTGGGTTGCGACTGGCTGATCTACCAGGACCTGGCCGACCTGGAGGTGGCGGTGCGCGGCAAGAAGGAGGGCCCGGCCCGCTTCGACAGCTCCTGTTTCTCCGGCGAGTACGTGACCGGGCTCGACGCGGCCTACCTGGAACGCCTGCAGCAGCTGCGCTCCGACGAGGCCAAGCGCAAGCGCCGCATTGCCGGCTGAGCACGCCCGGGCCTTGGCCGCTTCGATGCGCACGACGGCCTGTGGTCGATGGCACGCCGGACCGCGCACTCGTGCCTTGCGCGCATGGCGCTGGTGCCGCGCGTGCTCGAGGCACGCGGGCTCGATGTCACCCCGGCGATGATCGAGCGCCTGCACACGGCCGGCGACGAATCCACCGCCCGGATCCTGCGGGTGATCCTGGACGAGGAAGTGGCGCACGTGGCGATCGGAAGCCGCTGGTTTTCCTGGTGCTGCGAGCGCGAGGGCGTGGACCCGGAACAGCGGTTCCTGGCACGGGTGGCCGAGCATGCGGCCGGCGCGGTGCGCGGACCCTTCAATGCGGCCGCCCGCCGCGAGGCTGGTTTCAGCGTGGCCGAACTGGACGGGCTCGCGCGGCTCCAGGCGCCGCGGACATGAAGCGGCTGCGCGTGGGCATCGCGCTGGTGCTGGTGGTGGTGCTGGTCGCTGCCGGACTTGTCCTGGGCGCAGCGCCGCGGCCGGTCCCGTGGCGACCCGCCGAGTCCATGGCGATCGCTCCGGAGCAGTGGCAGCTGCACTATGCGGACCGGGTCGTCGATGAAGGCGCCATCTACCTGGAAGGTGCAGCGCCCGACGGCAGCAGCCTGCTGGTCCTGGCCGAGCCCGCGCTACTGGAGGCCGCACACTGGCGGTATCTGCAGGTTTCGTTCCCGGAGTTCCCGGACACCTTGCGGCTGGCCCTGCTGTTCCGCCGCCAGGGCGGGGCCCGGTCCGCGCTGGTGTCCTTGCCGCAGCCGGACGCGGACACGACGATCGACCTGGGTCGCCTGCCCGGCTGGGAAGGTCGCATCGAGTCGTTCGGACTGGCCGTGCTGCCCGCCGAGCTGGTGCCCGGCGATGCGGTGCGCGGGCGGCGCCACGAACTGGGGTCGGCCGCGTTGCACACCGATGCGCGTTCGCTGGCGGTGGCCTCGATGGTGCACGAGTGGTGCGCACCACGCGGATGGAGCGGGCGATCGATCAACGCGGCCGGCCGGGAGCTCGCGTACTGGCCGATCCAGCCGTGGTTGCCGTTCCTGGTCGGCTGCGCGGTGCTGACCTGGGCCGCCCTGGTCTGGGCGTTGCGCTGGCGCGGGCGGCGTCTGTACGGATCGGCGGCCGCCGCCGCGCTGGCGCTGTGGCTGGTGCTGGACCTGATCCAGTTGCGCATCCTGGCGCACCGGGCCGACGCGGCCGCGTCGATGCTGGCAGCGGCCGGGCGCGACCGGATCGCCGTCGAGCCGGCGCTCAGCGCGCACCTGGCACAGCTGCGCCAGTGGATCGCAGGCACGCACCCGGACGCGCGCGTCGTGCTGCTGGCGCAGGATGCATTCACACGCAGCTACGGCGCTTTCGGACTGATGCCGTTGGACGTGGGGGCGCCGGCTGCTGCGGCGCCGGGCGCACTGCGCCCCGGGGACCTTGTCGTGCGCATCGGGACGATCGGCGAACTGGATGCGCCCGGGCGGCGATTCCGGCTCGCAACCCGCGACTATCGGATCGAACCGACGTCGGCGCCGGTTCCGTGGCCGGTGTTCGTCATTGCCGGGCAGGTGCCGTGAGCGTGCTGACGGTCGGGTTCGCGCTGGCGATGCCGCTGCTGCTGGGCGCCGCCCCGGCCACCGTGTTGCTGCGGCGCCCCGCGGCCGACTGGCAGTGGCCGGAGTGGTGCGGTGTTGCCTGGCTGCTCGGCGCGCCCATCCTGGGCTTGTCGCTGGCGTTGTTCGCCCGCGTGCCTCCGGCTGCCGTGTTCACTGCGGCGGTGCCATGGCTGGTGCCGATCGGGCTCGTGGCCTGGGCCGTGGCCTGGCGCTTCACGCCGGCCGCGACGGCGCCCGCGCGTGCGCAGGTGCGCCCTTGGCAGCGCACCGTGTGGTGGGGCATGGCGCTGCTGCTGGCCGCGCACTGGCTGCTGGCTGCCTGGCAGGCGTGGGCGTTGCCGACCCTGCCGTGGGACGCGTGGACCACCTGGATCGGCAAGGCGCGGCTCTGGTACGGCGCCCCGGAGTTCGCTGCGTGGCTGGCGCCGGACGCCTGGCTGGCCGGGGAGGGCGGGCGCGCGACGCTGGCCCCGCACTATCCCGACACCCTGCCGCGGCTCGCGGTCTGGGTCGCGAGTGCGAACGGACGCTGGGACGCCGCCGTCGTGCACCTGTGGTGGCCGACGCTGTGGCTGGCGCTGGCCGCGCTGTGCCATGGCGGCCTGCGCCGTCTGACCGATGTCCCCTGGATCGCCATGGCCGGCACCTGGGCCCTGTTGTCGCTGCCACTGGTCGACGCCCACCTGGCGCTGGCCGGCTATGCCGACCTGTGGGTCGCCGCCCTGGCGACGCTGGCGGCCCTGGCGCTGATGCGCTGGCGGCGCGAGTCCGACTGGCGGATGGCCGCGCTGGCGGGCCTGGCCGCGGCCGCACTTCCGGCGATCAAGCTCGAGGGGGCGGTCTGGATGCTGTGCATCTTCGCTGCCGCGGGCTGGGCGCTGCTTCCCCCGCGCGGTCGCCTCTGGGTGCCGGTCGCCGTGGCGGTTGCGTTCGGCGTGGTCCTGGCCCTGGGCGGGCTCTCGATCCCCGCGCCCGGGCTCGGGATGGTGCGCGTGCGCTGGGGTGAGATCGAACTGCCGGGCATCCTGACCCTGGCGCTGCACTGGCGGCCGGTCGTGGCCGAGGTCGCGGTGGCGATGCTGGTGTTGCCGACCTGGCACCTGCTGTGGTGGGCGGTGCCCGTGGTGGCGCTGCTGCGCTGGCGGACCTTCGCCAATGATCCGGCGCTGCACGTGGCCGCAGCGCTGCTGGTCCTGGGCTGCGGATTCGTCTTCGTGCTGTTCTTCCTGACCGACGCGGCGGCGTGGGCCGAGAACTTCACGTCCATCAACCGCATCCTGCTGCACGTGGCCGGCCCCGCCGTGGCCGCGATCACGGTGGCGCTCGCCGCCCCAGCACACGCTCGTACACCCGGCTGATCTGCGCGCCGATGGCCTCGATGCGGTAGTGGCGCTCGAAGCGCTCGCGGCCGGCCCGGCCCATGCGCTGGCGCAGCGCCGGATCCGCTGCAAGCCGGGCGATCCGGTCGGCGAGCGCCGCCGCGTCGCCCGGAGGGGCCAGCAACCCGGTCACACCGTCGACCACCACCTCGTTGATGCCCGAGCCCGGGACGGCCGAGGCCACCACCGGCTTGCCGGCGCGGGCCGCCTCGAGCAGGACCAGCCCGAACGCCTCCGCCCGGTCCAGCGAGGGCAGGCACACCAGGTCGCAGTCGGCGTACGCCTGCAGCAGCCCCGAATCCTCGACGTTGCCGGCCATCGTCACCCGCCCGCCGATGCCCAGCGCCCGGACCCGGGCCGACAGGGCGCCGCGCCGCTCGCCATCACCGATCAGCAGCAGACTGACTCCCGGCAGCGCGGCAATGGCGTCGAGCAGGTGCTGGAACCCCTTGTAGTAACTCAGCCGTCCGACGGCGAGCACCCTCAGGCCGTTCGACGGCCACGGCAGGGCGGGCCCGCGGCCGGCAACGGGGGAGGGGTCGTCGATCCCCAACGGCACCACGCGGACCCGTTCGCGCACCGATTGCAGCGGCGCGCTGGCGTCGGCGTAGGCCTCGGAGGTGGCGATCACGGCGGCACTGTGGTTCAGCAGCGCGGATTCGAACAGGCGATAGGGCGGGTAGGCCAGTCGCACGCCGAGGTGGCGGGCGTCGTGGGGCACGTCGGAGTGCCAGTGCACGATCCAGGGAATCCGGCGCGCCGCGGGTATGCCCAGCATCCAGAAGGCCGACGGATTGGGGGCCTGGACGTGGATCAGATCCGGCCGGAAGCCGCGCAGCAGGCCGCGCAAGCGCAGCGGCCAGGACGGACTGACCGGGACGAACAGCAGGCGGCCATAGTGCCGTGCGAATTCGACGCGGGCGCCGGCAGCGGTCGTGATCGCGCGCGGCGAACCGCGGCCGCCATGCATCAGGCCCGCCACCTGGATCCCGGCGGCAGCCTGCACCTGGATCAGTGCGGCGCTGAAACGCTCGATCCCGCCGGGGACGGGCGGAAAGAACTTGCCCAGATGGAGAACGCGCAAGGGTCCGCGCGCAGCTCAGCCCGCCGCCCGGCGCCGCGATGCGGGCCCGTCGGCCTCCGGTTCTCCGGCCCGGCCCGGAGCAGACGGCGCGCTGTCGCCGGCGTCGAGCCGCGCACGCAGCTCGTGGAGTTCGGCTTCCAGGATCGCCACCTTCTGCAGCACCCGGCGCAGCCTGCGCTCGCGGCGGGTGACGTGCAGATCCAGCGCCAGCTGCTTGAGCAGCAGCGCGCCGAGCACGACCAGCACCACCAGGATGGGCGGATACGAGATACCGAACCAGGCGCCGATGCGGTCGACGATCCCCGGGAAGAAGCCCACCACGAGGGTTGCGGCCGCAACCGTCAGCCACCAGGCCGCGAAACTGCCGTGCAGATGGTCGCGCCGCACCAGCAGGAGGATGCCGCCGGCGATCGCCAGGCCCAGCAGGGCGGAAGTCTGATAGGGCGTCACGGATTGGCTCGCAGCAGGGACGCGGGTTGCGCCGGACGCACACGGCCGATCCGTGCCACGCACAGGATCGTCGTCTGCAGCATGTAGTGCGCGACCAGCAGCCAGGAGGCGAATACGCGGGATCGGCCCACGCCGCGGGCATGCATCGCCGCCGGGCGCTCGATCACAAGCAGCCGGTGCTTGCGCAGCAGCAGCAGCACGCCCACGTCCTGGTAGTCGAGCAAGGTGGCCTCGGGCGAGGCCAGCACCCGGACAGCGCGCGGGCCGTACACCCGCAGCCCGCTGGTCAGATCCTCGATGGCCAGGCCGGTCAGCGACCGGAACCAGGTCCAGGCCAGCTTGCGGGCCCGGCTCAGGCGCGGCGGGAAGGTGCCGATCACCACGTCCGCATCCTGCTCGAGCAGCGCCGCGGCCAGGGCCGGCAGCGTCTCGGGGTCGTGCTGGCCGTCGGCATCGAGCGTGGCCACGGCCGAGTAGCCCTTGCGCCGGGCATAGCGCAACCCGGCCTGGGTGGCGCCCCAGGCGCCCAGCTGGACGGCGAGCTCCAGCACCTGGGCACCGCCGCGGCGGGCCTCGGCGGCGGTGGCGTCGGTGCTGGCGTCGGAGACCACCAGGACCGGCGCGCCCAGCACCCGGCGGGTGCGCCGGACCAGCTCACACACGGTGGTGGCCTCGTCCCGTGCGGGCATGACCACGAGCAGCGCGCGGCCGGGATCCGGGCGTCCCGCAGGGACGGCTTGGAGGCGTGATGGATGCAATCGGGTGACCCGTTCTCCCCTAGGTCTGCGTATTCTAGCCCTGAGCCGGCCTTCACGTCTCATCCCGGCCGGCAAGGACACGCTGTACCCGCCTCGAAGCTGTGCTAGGCTTTCGCTGTTTTCGGGTGGGAAATCCGCTTGAAACCTATACCCAGAGGGGTTTCCATGAACGCTTTGACCCGCAACCTCCTGATCGGTGCCGTGCTCGCCGCGCTGCCGATGAGCCACGCCGTGGCCTGCACCACCGGCGCATGGGCCTCGACCACCGGTTCGCCGATCGCCGACGATCCGGACTCCAACGCCGCAACCAACGGCCCGACCGACAACGGCGCGGTGCCGCGCTATTCGGGCCAGTGTGGCCTGCAGGCGGCCGCCGGCGGCACCAGTTTCGTCGCCGACGATTCCCCGGCCGGCGAGACGATCTACCGGGCGCGCTTCTACGTCTATACCGGCAACCCGGGTGCGACCACCAAGATCTTCAGTGCGCTGGGTGGAACCGCCGTGGAGCGGTTTTCGGCATCCTACAATCCGAGCGCGGGCAGCTTCACGTTCACGCCGTCGGGCAGCGTTACCGGCATCGTTGCCAACAAGTGGTACTCGATCGAGTTCTATTACGACTCGGCCGGCGCCAGCACCGTGACCGTGGTCGGCAACCAGAACACCGTCAACTCCCAGAACGTGGCGATCGGAACCGGCACCGGCACCGTCGACGACATCCAGCTCGGTGCGCTCACTGCCGCGGCGACCGCGAACAACCTGCGCTTCGACGAGTTCGAGTCCACCCGCTCCACGACGGCCGCCATCGGTCGCCTGTGCCGCGGCGACGCCAATGCGTCGGGAAACATCAGCGCCGGCGACCGCTCCGCGATCACCGGCGAACTGGCAGGAACCCTGGCCTCGGGTCAGCCTGACTGCAATGAAGACGGAATCGTGTCTGCCTCCGATCGCAGTTGCATTACTGCGTTTCTGAGCCTGATCCAGACGCCGGATTGCTGATCCGGCGCTCCGATTCCGACCTGCCTTAGGAGAAGACTCATGAAGGTTTCAATCAATGCGATGCGCGCCGCGGTAGGCGCGACGATTCTTGCCTCTGCGGGCGCACTGGCCGGCAATTTCGAGGTCTGGACCTACCAGACCGGCTCCGGAACCGACCTGGTGGTCAGCTTCAGCGGTGAGGGCAAGACCCAGGACTCCCAGCTCGACTTCGAGTTCCCCGCATGGGCCGCGTCGGCGAAAGCCGAAGTGATCGTCCCGGGCTCGGTATGCGTTGCGAGCAAAGAGGCGGGTATAATCCGTGCCGTGCCGCCCAGCGGGGCAGGAAGCGCCCTGTCGAGCAAGGCGGTCGATTACTGCCGGTTCTCGCTCAAGGCGAAGCCGGGCGTCGCGCGTTCGGAGCTGGACCAGAGATTCGTGGAGTGTGCATCGCCGGGGAGCGCAAACGCGTGCGGTGTGAAGGTCATTGATGTCAGCGATACGCCGGGTCGGGGCAAGCCGACTCGGACGGGGAACCCGGATCTGCAACCTTCGAAAAAGGGAGTCGAAGAATGAATTTCAAACCACTGGCAAGCGTCCTGGCGGTTTCAGGGCTTCTGATCGCCGGCATTGCCAATGCCGGTACATTTTCGCAGAGTCCCGATCCGGGATCGGTCGTACGGGGCGGGAGCGCTTCCAACGTTGATTTCCTGTTCGCTGGCGACGGCGAGACCCAGGACGCCCAGCTCGACATCACGCTCTCCAGCGTCGCGGACCTGACCATCACCCCCTCGATATTGGTGCCGGGATCCGTCTGCGTATTGGTGGATGCCGATACGCTGCGTATCGTCCCGCCCAGCGGCGCGGGCGTAGCGCTCACCTCCACCGCGACGGCGTATTGCCGTTTCGCCTTCACGGCGACGGCCGGCGCAACGCTCGGTCTGCGCACCTGGACGACCGACTTCATCGAATGCGCGTCACCCGCGGGTGCGGCCGCATCGTGCACGTTCTCCGGCTCCGGCGTGAACATCACGGACGCTCCGCCGGACGTGACCTTGAGCTACGACCCGACACAGGGAACCACGGTGAACTTCACCGGTGGAACGGGTGTGGCGGGGTCGACCTCCACGGCGAGCATCACGGCCACTGCCGGCGGTACCAACGGCACGGCCACGGTGACGGCGTGCGGCTTCAGCGGCGGTAACGCGGGCGCGTTCGCGCTGACTTCCGGCGACCTGAGCATCGCCGCCGGCGCCAGCGACACGATCGACATGACGTGCACGCGCGCGCTGACGGCGCAGTC
The DNA here is from genome assembly GCA_035686365.1 of Lysobacteraceae bacterium. Taxonomy (GTDB): domain Bacteria; phylum Pseudomonadota; class Gammaproteobacteria; order Xanthomonadales; family Xanthomonadaceae; genus DASRZM01. The sequence goes on from DASRZM010000069.1 coordinate 15,721, forward strand.
CTCGACGCTGACCTGCACCGAGAACGACTCCGAC
>DASRZM010000070.1:0-14772 GCA_035686365.1 Lysobacteraceae bacterium
CCCCGGTTTCGGCGCGCCAGCCGCCGCGTCCCGCGGGAACCAGCCCGACGGCGGTCAGGACCGCCATGGCGGCCCCGCGTAGCCTCCCGCGAGAGGTTCACGAAAGCCATGGCCCCCCGCCGCCGGTTTGTCCGTTACTGAGTCAGATCAAAACGGAACGGCGACATGACACCGCTAAGCACGCATCGATGGTTGACAGCGGCCTTGCTCGCCGCAGGCCTTCATCCGGCAGCACACGCGCAGACCTTTCCCTCCGCGTTCACCTATCAGGGTGTGCTGCACGACCAGGACGCACCCGCCGAGGGAAGCTACGACCTGCGGTTCACACCCTTCCCCGATGCCGCCGGTGCGATCGCACTCGCGGCGCCGGTCGTGGTGGAGGACGTGGCCGTTGCGGGCGGCGTTTTCAGTGCATCCGTCGACTTCGGCGCGGGCTTCTTCGTCGGCGACACCGTCTATCTGGAGATCGCGGTGCGAACAGGAGACAGCACGGGCAGCTTCCAGGGCCTGCTGCCGCGCCAGCTGGTGACGCCGGCGCCGTACGCACTGAAGGTGCGAGCCGGGTCGGTCACCGACATCGAGCTCGCCGACGGCGCGGTCGGCGGCACCGCACTCGCGGATGCTGCGGTCGGCAGCACCAAGATCGCGGGCGGCGCCGTGACTTCCACGCTGCTTGCCAACGGGGCGGTCACCAGCGCCAAGCTCGCGATCGATGCAGTCGGCAGCGCGCAGCTCGCCGATGGGTCCGTCGACACCGCGGCCATCGTCGATCTGCAGGTCACCACGCCGAAGCTCGCCGCGCTCTCGGTTACCGAGGCGAAGCTCGCCAACGGTGCAGTGAGCCGCGTCAAGCTGGCCAGCGGCGCGGTCGGCGCCGCCCAGGTCGACGCCGGCGAAGTGCAGCTGCGCATCGCAGCACTGTGCCCGCCCGGCCTGCCGCTGATCGGGATCTCCGCCACGGGCATTGCGACCTGCGACAGCCTCGACCTGCTGCTCGACGCCAGCGCCTCGGTCGGCCAACATGCCTCGCTTACCGTCCGCCCGGACGGATCGCCCGTGGCGGCGCACTACGACGCCACCAGCGCCGACCTGAAGATGCACGAGTGCCTCGGCCCCGGGTGCGCGAGCGACGCCGGGCGCACCCTGGTCAGTACCAACAACGTCGGGCAGAACACCGCAATCGCACTGGGCCCCACGGGCGCCCCGCGCATCGCGTTCTTCGACGACACCGACAACGACCTGGAGCTGTATGTGTGCAGCAACGCCGGCTGCACCAGCGGAACGCTCCGCACGCTCGATGGCGCGAACGACGCCGGCTACGCCGTTTCCATGGCCATGCGCATCGATGGGCTGGCGTTGGTGGCCTACAAGCGAGTGGACGGCGCGCTGCTGCTCTATGGTTGTGCCAACACGAGCTGCAGCAGCGGGGTTGCGATCGGGCTGGACTCGACCGGCGGCAACAGCGGCATGACGGGCATTGCGCTGCGTGCGGACGGTCGACCGATCGTCAGCTTCCACCACATTCTCGACTCCGCGCTCAAGGTGGCCGACTGCACCGACTCGACCTGCAGCAGCCACACCGTGCGCGGGCTGGTAGGCGGCCCGGGGACCGGCACCGGAGTCTGGAACGCGGTGGCGGTGCGCCAGGACGGTCGCCCGCTGCTCACCTACTGGACCGGCAACGGCGTCGGCCTGCGGCTGTACGACTGCGCCGACGCCAACTGCACCACCGGCGCCAGCAGGGTGCTCGACAGCGGCAGTGGGGCGGGCCAGCCCAGCCGCCTTGCCGTGCGCAGCGACGGGCGACCGGTCGTGAGCTGGTACGACAGCGATACGTTCCAGCTGCGGCTTCTGGATTGCGCTGATGCCAACTGCACCAGCGGGCCGGTGCGCACGCTGCTGACCGGCAGCGGGGACACGCATGCGCTGGCGCTGCGTGGGGACGACCGACCGGTGATCGCCTACCGCGACAGCGCACGCAACGCGTTGCGCGTGATTGTCTGCGGCAATCCAGGCTGCGCGCCGTGAGGCGCCTGCTGGCCTGCGCCGCCTGTGCGCTGCTCGCCCAGGCCCCGGGCGCCACGCCACCGACCGGCGGCGACTTCCGTATCGTGCGCAGCAGCATCGACGGCGGCGGCGGGCGCAGCGACGGCGGCGCATGGGTCCTGGACGGGTCCATCGGCCAGCACGATGCCGCCGTGGCGCTTACCGGCGGCGCCTTCGTGCTGCACCCGGGTCTGTGGACCCCGGCTTCGATCGACCCCGGGGACGCGATCTTCGCCGACGGATTCGAGTCCGTCTCGATCCTGAGCCGATGACGGCAGAATGGTGACGAAGTCCAGTGCCCGCAACCGGTCGCCATCCGCGAAACGGCTTGTCCGTCCGCAGGATCGATCTCCTGCGTCCCAACGTTGTTGAGGGTCAGGTTCACTCTGCGTTGAAGCGACGGGCGCCGGCCCGGAAAAGCCCCTGTCCAGTTCTCTCGACACCCGATCGTTCCTCGGTTGCACCCGCGCGTGCGCAGCCGCCCTTCGGCGCGCAGCGCGGCGACTGGCACGGCCACCCGTCACTGCGTGCCGGAGTCCTCCGCCTCGACGAGGTGCAGGTCCAGCGGCCCGTCGGTCCACAGCAGGAACTCGACGTCCTCGAGCGCTTCGATCGGCCCGTGGACATGGCCGGCCGGCGCGTAGAAGAAGTGCCCGGGCCCGGCCACGGTCTCGCCGATGCGCACCCTGCCGGAAAGCATGTACACGCCATGGTTGGCGGTGCTGTGCCAGTGGCGCGGCTCCACGTAGCCTTTCGGATGTCGGCGCAGCACCGCTCCGGCGCCGTTCTCGGGGTTGCTGTGCAGCAGCTTGCGCCACGCGCCTTCGGGGAAGCCCGGGACGCTGGACGGCTCCCAGTCCATCGCTTCGGTGTCGAGATGGATCGCCTCGGCCTTCGCAGCTGGCGGGTCCTGCGCCGGCACCGGCGCGGTGAGGCAGGCTGCGGTGACGGCCAGCATGACGATGGCGCAGCTGCGGCAATTCCGGTTCATCGCGAGACCCCTCCCGGTGGATGGCAGTACGCTGCCCCCGGATCCCGGCGTTCATTCTGCCAGCGTCTGCGCGTCCCGCACGCCGCGGCGGTCATCCCGGTGAACCGCTCACCAGGAGCCCGTGGATTGGGTCGGAGGCCGTCTGCTGCCGCATAATGCCTGCCGCACGGCCTGCCAGCATCCCCACGGCCAGCCGTGTCGATTGCACCGACGGCGCGCGAGGCAATCACCATCGCGCCTGCTGCGACCGGGTCTTTGGCCTGTCCGACGGCCCACATTCGCGAACTGGAAACATCCGGAAGCCCATGACACCCAGGCAGCTCGTCCAGGAATGGGTCCGCCGCTTCAACGCCGCCGACCTCGACGGCCTGGCGGCGCTGTACGCGCCCGATGCCGTCAACCATCAGGTGGTGATGGCGCCGCTGCAGGGCCGCACCGCGATCCGGCGCATGTTCGAGCTCGAGTTCGGCCGTGCCAGGATGCACTGCACCGTCGAGAACCTGTTCCAGGACGGCGAGTGGGCCATGCTCGAGTGGAGCGATCCCAACGGCCTGCGCGGCTGCGGTTTCTTTCACGTGGTCGCTGGCCGCATCGTGTTCCAGCGCGGCTACTTCGACCAGCTCAGCTTCTTCCGGCTGCAGGGCATCCCGGTGCCGGAGCAGTACCTGGGCTAGCAGGCTGCCCGGGCATCGAGAGTTTCGATGCATACGGCGAACGCAGGAGCCGCCTTGCCATGTCAGAGGCGTGCAATGAAGCAGGTGAACCAGCGCGCACGATCGCGCTGTTCCTGGACCTGTACGGCAATCGCTGGGATCTGATCGAGCCGGTGGGCAGGGGTAGGGTCGGGTGACAGCGAGGGTGGGTGCGGTGCGAGGGCGTGGGGTAGTATCGATGGCCGCCCCGCCGACCGACGCGCCAGCCGATGAAGCGCCCATGCCGCCCCGGGATCGTCACCGCGCTGGCCACGCTGGGCGCCTTGTCCACGTCCGCCCCGGCGCTGACACCGGCCCCGCAGCAGGTCGCGCCCTACGGCAGCTGGGTGAGCACGATCGGGGCCGAACGCCTCGCCGAGAGCGCGATCGGACTGGCCGAGCTGAAGGTGCACCGCGGCCAGGTGTACTGGCGCGAAAGCCGGCCGGCCGAAGGCGGCCGCCAGGTGATCATGAGCCTGGACGCGGATGGAAAGGTGCGCCAGCTGACGCCGGAGGCCTACAACGTGCGCACGCGCGTGCACGAATACGGCGGCGCGTCCTACCTCGTACTGGACGAGGGCCTGGTGTTCAGTCACTTCGCCGACCAGCGCCTGTACCTGCAGCGCGGCGACGCCGCGCCGGTGGCGATCACCCCGCCGGGCTATCGCTATGCCGACTGCACGCGGCACCCGAGCGCGCCGTCGCTGGTGTGCGTGCGCGAGGACCACACCGCGGGCACGGTCGCGGCCCACGGCGAGGAGCGCAACGAGATCGTCCTGGTGGACCTGCCCGGCGCCGGCACCGTAGAACCCGATGCCGGGCGCGTGCTGGTCACCGGCACCGACTTCGTCGCCTACCCGCGCCTGAGTCCGGACGGTCGGCGCCTGGCCTGGCTGTGGTGGAACCATCCGCAGATGCCCTGGGATTCGGCACGGCTGTCGGTGGCCGCGATGACCGGCGAGCTGGTCGGCGAGGCGACCGTGATCGGTGGCGGCGACGACCGCGCTGCAATCGAGCCGCACTGGGACCGCGACGGCACGCTGCTGTTCATCGACGATCCTTCCGGCTGGTGGAACCTGTACGCCTGGCACGACGGTACGGTGCGGCCGCTCGCCCCGATGGCGCGGGAGTTCGGCGGACCGCTGTGGCAGCACGGCGCATCGACTTACGCGAGCACCGGCGACGGCCGTGCGATCGTGCGCAGCAGCCTGGCCGGCGTCGACACGCTGGGCCTGCTGGACCTGCGCAGTGGCGCACTGCGCCAACTGGAGCTGCCCTTCGTCGCCTTCGGCGAGGTGCGCCGGCTGGACGAGCGCCACGTTGTCGCCATCGCCTACCCGGACACCGAGACGCCGGCATTGATTGCCGTGGACATCGACAGCGGCAAGCACCGCATCGTGCATCGGCCGGCGCCGACCGGGCTGCCGCTGGAGTGGATTTCGCGCGCCCAGGCAATCGAGTTTCCGACCCGTCCCGGTCCCGATGGCCAGTCCCGCAGCGCGCACGCGTTCTACTATCCGCCTACCAACCCGCACTACAGCGCTCCGGACGACGAGCGCCCGCCGCTGATCGTCACCGTGCACGGCGGCCCGACCTCGGCGACCAAGCCGGTGTTCTCGCTGGCGCGCCAGTACTGGACCTCGCGCGGTTTCGCCCTGGTCGACGTCAACTACGGGGGCTCCACCACCTTCGGCCGCGAGTACCGGCGCCGGCTCAACGGCCAGTGGGGCGTGGTCGATCTGCACGACGCGGTGGCCGCGGTCGAACACCTGATCGGGCTCGGGCGCGTGGATCCGGATCGCATCGCCATCCGCGGCGGCAGCGCCGGGGGCTACCTGGTGCTGGCGGCGCTGGCATTCACCGACCGTTTCGACGTCGGCGCCAACTGGTTCGGCGTCTCCGACATCCAGGGGCTGGCGCAGACCAGCCACAAGTTCGAGCGCAAGTACGATGTCTCGCTGGTGGGGCCGCCGGACCCGGCGCTGTATCGGGCGCGCTCGCCGATCCACCACCTGGAGCGTTTCACCGAGCCGCTGATCACCTTCCAGGGTGCCCAGGACCGCATCGTCACACCGGACCAGTCGCGCCGCATCTTCCAGGCGCTGAAGTCCCGGGGCGTACCCACCGCCTACATCGAGTTCGAGGGCGAGCAGCACGGGTTTCGCCGCGCCGGGAGCATCGTGCGCGCCTACGAGGCCGAGCTGTATTTCTACGGACGCATCCTGGGCTTCGCGCCGGCCGGAAAGCTGGCTCCGGTGGAGATCCACAACCTCCCGGCAGCTGCGGCGCCAGCGCCTCACTGAGTTACCGCCGCGCAGCCGCGCCGTGCCGGCCGGTGCGACTGCCGTGCACAATCCCGATACCGGATCCAGTGGCTCGATCGCAGGCACGCACGCATGAACGAAATCACCGCCCCCGTTCCGGCCCCGGCAACCCCGCCGGTGCCGGCGCCCAGGCTGCCGGCCGGCCTGGTGTTCACGCCGGGCCACCGCGAGTTGTTCGGGCGCCTGGGCCGGGCGATGCGGATCGTCGCGGCCGGCGTGATCGTATTCGGGCTGCTGCAGTTCCTGGCCGCGCCGATGGCACTGGTGGTGGTCATCCAGGGGCTGCTGATGTTGCTGTTCGGCGCCCTGACGTGGAACGTGGGCGGCCGCTTCGGCCGCATCGGCGAATCCCGCGGCCGCGATCTGGCGCAGCTGATGGAGGCCGTGGACGGCCTGCGGCTGCTCTACACGATCCAGCTGTGGGTCCTGGCGCTGGCGGCGCTGGCGATCGTGGTGATCATCGCCATGGTGGCGCTGCGCTGAGAACGGGGCGTCGGCACGGTAGTGCCGACCTACAGATGGACCGAGGCGTCGGCACGGTCGTGCCGACCTGCGGCCTGAGGCGCCTACCAGGGGTTCTGAGCTTCCGCGGGGAAGCCGCTGTGCGGCGGCCCCCTGCGGTCGCAGTGGCCGATCAGAAGCGGCGGTCGTGCCGCTGCGCGGGCTTGGCGGTGCCGCTGCGGTGCGGGCGCGGACCGGCATGCGCCTTGCGCGGTGCCGGCTTTCCGTGCGGCCGGTGGCCCCGCGGCGGCCGTGCGCCGCCGGGCTTGCGCGGGAACGGTGCGCTGTCCATGCGGATCGGCCGGCTCGGGGCGTAGCCGGCGACCTCGACCATCTGCACGTCCTGGCCGAGCACGCGCTGGATCTGCCGCAGCAGGGAGCCTTCCTCGGGCGAAACCAGCGACAGTGCCTCGCCGTTGACGCCGTTGCGGCCGGTGCGGCCGATGCGGTGGATGTAGTCCTCGGGCACCATCGGCAGCTCGAAGTTGATCACCAGCGGCAGGTCGGGGATGTCCAGGCCGCGCGATGCCACGTCCGTGGCCACCAGGATGCGCGCCTTGCCGGCCTTGAACTGCGCCAGCGCCTTCTGCCGCTGCGCCTGGCTCTTGTTGCCGTGGATCGCCACCGCGCGCAGGCCGGATTTCTCCAGCTGCTCGGACAGGCGGTTGCAGCCGTGCTTGGTGCGGCCGAACACCAGCACCTGCTCGGTGTGCCGCGCGGCCAGCAGCTCGATCAGCAGGTCGCGCTTGCGGCCGGCGTCGACCGGGTGGGCGCGGTGGGTGATGGTCTCGATGATCGAGTTCTGCGCGGCGACCTGCACCTGCCGGGGCGCGCGCATGAACTCCAGCGCCAGCGCCTTGATGCGCGGCTCGAAGGTGGCCGAGAACAGCAGCGTCTGCCGCTGTGCCGGCACGCGGCCGACGATGCGCTTGATCGCGGGCATGAAGCCCATGTCGAGCATACGGTCGGCCTCGTCGAGCACCAGCAGCTCGATGCTGTCGAGCCGGGCGTTGCCACGGTCCATGTGGTCGATCAGTCGGCCCGGGCAGGCCACCAGCACGTCGACGCCACGGCGCAGCGCGTCGGTCTGCGGGCCCATGCCGGCGCCGCCGAAGACGGTGGCGATCGACAGCTTCAGGTGGCGGGCGTAGGCGCGCAGGCTCTCGGCGACCTGCATGGCCAGCTCGCGGGTGGGCACCAGGACCAGCGCGCGCGGCTTGCGCGGGCCTTTGGGCGTGGGCTGCGCGGACAGGTGCTGCAGCAGCGGCAGGCCGAACGCGGCGGTCTTGCCGGTGCCGGTCTGGGCGCCGCCGAGCACGTCGTGCCCGGCCAGCGCCAGCGGAATGGCCTGGGCCTGGATCGGGGTGGGCGTGGTGTAGCCGGTGTCGGCCAGTGCACGCAGCAGCGCGGGCGCGAGCCCGAGGGTTTCGAAAGTCATGCTGGAAGCTCCGGAAAACCGGACGGCCCGGGCACGCGAAGTGCGTACCGGCGGATCCGTACCGGGGTGACCCGAAGCGTTCCTTTGAACCGCGCTGCGAGTGACGTTGTTTGTCATTGACGGCACCGGATGCTCCGGGCCGTGTCGGCGCGACGAAAGACGTGCGGGGAGAAGGCCGCGTGCCGGGAACTCCGGCGCTGCGGCGGGCTTGCCCAAGGAAAACGGCAGCCGTGGCGCGAACGCGGCGCACTGTACGCGAAAGCCCCGGCACAAGCCAGCACAATCCTGAACGGCAGGCTATGGCCGGCGGCCGGGGGGAGGCGGACGCGGCTGCCGCCGGTCCCCCGGCGCGCGTCGCGGCGGATGGCAAGCGCCGCCGAGCGCTTGCGCCAGCGGGCGTCGGCACAGTAGTGCCGACCTACGGTGGCGGTGCGCGTTCGGCAGCGAATCGCCCGATCAGGTACCGTCTGCGCAACCGACCGGGGAGCATGCAATGCCGAATATCGCGTCCGTACTGAAGGAAGAGATCGCGCGCATCGCCAGGAAGGAGCTGCGCGCCCACGTCGAGCCGCTGCGCAAACAGGTGGCCGCGCAGCGGCGCGAGATCGCCGCGCTCAAGCGCCAGGGCGTCGAACTCGAGCGCGCGATGAAACAGCTGGGCAGGCGCGCGGCAACGGCCGCGGCCGGCAAGGCCGCGGTGCCCCGCGGCAAGCCAGTGCGTTTCCAGGCCCGGGGCCTGCGCTCGCTGCGCCAGCGCCTGGGATTGTCGGCCGAGGACTTCGGCAAGCTCGCCGGCGTGTCCGCACAGACCATCTACAACTGGGAAGCGGAAAAGACGCTCCCGCGCGCGCGCCAGATCGAAACGCTGGCGCAGCTGCGCGGCCTTGGCAAGCGCGAGGCGCTGGCGCGGCTCGGCGCGGCGCGCGGTGCACCGGCGCGACGGGGGCGCAGCAGGCCGAAAGGATAGTGCGCAGGACACGGCACCGGGCTTCGGCACGGTAGTGCCGACCTACGGCTTAAAGCGCGCGAACCTCCGAACCTTTCAGAGGTCCCCTGACCGGCACGCGGGGACCAAGCGGCCGCGTCAGCGCAGCCATGGCAACGACGCGCCGGCCTGGTCGAACGCACGCACTGCCAGCGTGGCCGCCGGCGAGTGCCGGTAGCGGTCCGCCGGCAGGACCCAGAACAGCGAGTCGCGGACCAAGCCTTCGCTGTCGGTGTATTCGGCCTCGCGGACATGGTCCAGCACGAAGCCGAGCTTCTCGGCCACGCGCACGCTGGCGGCGTTCTCCGGGCTGCAGATCAGCAGCACGCGCCCGACCCGGTCGATCTCGAAGGCCACGCGCAGGGCCATGGCCGCGGCCTCGGTGGCAAAGCCGCGGCCGGTGACGGCGCGGTCGAGCAGGTAGCCGACCTCGCGGCTGCCCGGGCCGCTGCGGGTGGAGAGCATCAGCTCGCCGACCAGGTGCCCGCCGGCATCGAACAGGGCATAGCGGTAATCCAGTCCGGCCAGGAAGCGCTCGCGATAGCCATGCAGGCGCTCGCGCGTGGCCGCCAGCGGCATCGGTTCATCGCGCATCCAGGGGATGAACGGGCGCAGGTGGCTGTCATTGCGGTCCAGCAGCGCCCGGAAGTCCGACGCATCGTCCGGCGACCAGCAGCGGGCCTGCAGCCGAGGCGAGCGGATCGAAAAGGCGGTGCGGTGCGGCGGCATCGGTGCGGGGGCATCGGCGGGTGCGCTGGCCATTATGGATGGTCTGGACAAGTCCCTCCTGGACGTATCCGGACCCGGCTCCGCCGCGCCGGTTTCACCGTAGGTCGGCACTACCGTGCCGACGCCGACTGTCGCAAGCGCTGGCGCAGCCGTCGCGTGGGCATGCAGGCCGTCCGCGATTGGCAGCGCAACGAGCGATCGCGTCGGCCCGACCGCGAAGCCACCCATCCGGCCCCCGGCGGTAGCCGGCGTTCGCGGACGCGGGCCGGACCGGGCGGCCTCAGCCGCCGGCCGGGCTCAGCCGCAGCAGCCGGCCGCCGCCGCTTGCCGGTCCGTCCTCCAGCATCCAGATGTCGCCCTCGGGCCCCTGCTCGATCTCGCGCATGCGCGCGGGCTCGCGGTGACCGTGAGCATCGGCGTGGCCCCGTGGCAGCCGCGCCTGCGCGACCTGCGCGCCTGGGTGGAGGCCGCCGACCAGGCCCTGTACCGGGCCAAGAGCGAGGGCCGCAACCGCGTATGCGGCCCGCTCGACGCCGCCGCAAAGGGTTCAGCGGGCGCGACCGCCTGAGGCCGCTGCTCGATCCGCACCGCTATACGCTGCACAGCGCGACTGCCGCCTCCGACCGCATTGCCGACGGCGCGGCGGTGGGCAAGGTCGTGATCGATATCGACTGAATCCACCCTGATCGCTGTCCACCCCGCCGTCGCCCGGGCCTACCGGTTCAGGGCCTCGAGCAGCTCCGGAGCAAGCACGAGCATCCCGATGTCGGTGTCGTCGCTCATGCGCTGCGGGAGAATCAGCGTGCCGCCGCTCGAGATCGAGAAACGGAACTCGGCCCCGCCGATCCGCATCGGCATTTCGATGATCGTCTGGGCGGCACCGTCCGCAGGCACCTTCATCACCAAGGTGTTGTCCTGTTCGCCAATGACCACCGCCCACAGCTCGCCGGCGTGCACGCCCCAGTCGCGGTAGTAGAGGCTGTCGCCCAAGTTCGGCAGGTACCAGTGACGCCCGCTGTCGAGCTGCCGGATGCGGCCGCGAGGTCCCTCCTGCAGGTACACGCTCCCGTCCACGGAATCGCGGCGAAGGACCCTTCCGACCTGGTTGGTCTGGGTCAAGCGCCACTCCCCTTCATCGCGTTGCAGCGTCGCCACCAGCCATTGGCCGTCCCTGTCCACCAGTGCGTGCAGGGTATCGGCATCCCGCCCGTACACCAGGCTCTGGATCCTGATCGGCGGAAGCGGGATCGGGCGCACGATCCGGGAGTCGACCTCGATCTCCACGATCCTGGAGGAGGCCGATGTCTGCACCAGCGTGATCAGCCGGGATTCGTCCGGCGACCAGGACAGATCCTGCAACTGACCCTCCTGGAAGTCCGAGACCGGCTCCATGACCTCGTTGCCCGGATCCAGAACCCACACTTGCTGGCGTCCGGTGCGATCGGAAATGAAAGCGAGCCAGCCCCGCCCCGGCGCCATCACTCCTGCGATGTCGTTGGCGGTGGAGTCCGGAGTCGCGGGCGTGGGCGCGGAACCGGGTTCGTCCGGCACGATCCGGACCAGGCGCGTCCGGTGCCGGATCAGCTCGAACACGGCGACCGGCGCGCGCAGTGCGACCCTCGGGTGCGCGGCGTCGCGGATCCCGAGCGCCCGGATCCGCGCCGAGGAGACATCGACCACGTACAGGCCGAGCCGGCCGTCATGGTTGGACGAAAACAGGATCTGCTGCCCGCCAGGCAGCCAGTCGAAGCCGCGGATTTCTCCTGTGAATCCCGCCAGTTCCCGCTCCTGACCGGTCACCGGATCGACCAGCCACAGGCTCGAGTTGGGCAACGCGCCCCTTCGGTAGGCGAGGAGTTTTCCATCCGGTGCGAATCGAGGCTCCATCGAAATCGCAGGCTTGGTCCGCTGGTCGGTGAGCGTTCGTACGATCCCGCTGTCCAGATCCACGGCGCGGATGCTTCCCATCGGGTTGACGGGGTTCGGGATGCCCGACAGCAGCAGGCTGTTGCCATCCGGCGTCCATGCAAACGGATGCACGAACGTTGGCCAGCATGCAGCGACGCGTCGGCTGCTGCCTCCGGTCACAGCGACGACTTCGATGACGCAGTCGCCAGCATCGTCCGAGGAGCGATACGCAATCCGGTCGCCATTCGGCGACCAGGCCGAGTAGGCATAGTCGCGGGCCTCGTCACCCCGCAGGACCAGTACCTGGCCGTTGCCCAGCGCGCGCGTGGCCAGCCGGACCCGCCCCGTACGCCGATCCTCGATGCCATAGGCGATCTGTGCGCCATCCGGGGAGATATCGGGGAGCATCTCGCGCCCCACTGCCGCCGTGATCGTCCGCACCTCCAGGTGCAGCGGATCGAACTCGACGGGTGCCGCTTGCCGGCGCAATGTCAGGGCCCCCCACACCAGGGCCACCGCCAGCGCAGCGAGCACGAGGAAAACCGGGAGCGGACTGAGGAGCCACCATCGCAGGCCGCTGCCCGGACGGGCTGGACCGACCGATGGCCCCGGGCGGGCGGCCAGGGCCGGCGTTCCGGTGCGCGTGATCGTCGCGGTGTTCGCTTCGGACCTCGCGGTGGGCATCGGCGCCGGCGGGTCGAGCATTTCGACAGGTGCGATCAGCCGGTAGCCGACCTTCGGGATCGTCTCCACATAGGACGGTGCCCTGGGATCATCACCCAGCGCCAGCCGCAGCTGCTTGACGGCATGGCTGACGGCATCGGGGGTCGGATCCGAATCCTTCCACACGGCGTCGAGCAGTTCCGAGCGCGTCACCGTGCATCCCGGAAACCGGGCCAGCTGCAGCAGGACCGCGAGCGCCTTGGGCGGCAAGTGCCGGGCCTGGCCGCCGACCAGCACGGTGAGGCCTCCGACGTCGACGGTCGCCTCTCCCAGCCGCAGCGTCGCCCGCGCCGAGACCGGCCCGTTTCTATCAGCGTCCATCACTCGGGCTCCACGGCGGTCGATGCTGTCGGCGCTCCTGTGGACGGTTGCCGCACCCCAGCCTGACCGGCCTGGCGCAATCACATGGGCGCATAGGCATCAGGGCCCTGAATTTCCGGGAACCGACACTGAGGTGACGCCCGGGAGCAGCCAGGGGTCGCAGCGAACCGGGCCCGGCCTCATCGGGCTGCGCCGCTTGCCAGCGAATCTGCCCGGCCCGGCGCGCGACGAGTTCCCGCCGAGCGCCTGCCGAGCACGGCGATCGCTCGGCGGATGCTCCTGACGGCGGGGTCGGAGTTGCGATTGGATGCCCCGATCCGAATCGAGGCGAACCCGGGCCATGGAGTCTGCAAGCGCGACGGAGCTGACGGACCGGATCGAACCGCACGGCAGAACCGCGGACCTCCGCCGTGCGAGCGAACTCCATCCCGGCTGCGAAGCAGTGGAGGGGTTCCGGACGTTGCGGCTCGCACCAGGGCCCATGCTCGTCGTTTGCCTGTGGGGCCGCGTGCAGCTGGCCGTGGACGACGGCAGCCTCGAACTCTCGCGCGGACAGTTCGCGGCGATCGATACCCGCGTGCCGGCTTCCGTACGTGGTGACAGCCCCACCGCACTGGCGCTGGTGCTCCGTCCCGATCGTGTCCGGCATGGCGCCGCGTGGGTATCGGACGTATTTCCGATCGGCATGGGTCGGCTCCCGCGCCCCGCGCTGGGCGTAGCGGCCGCGTGGCTGCGGACAAGGTCGCCGGAAGATGCCGATGCATGCTGCGAACGTATCGTGCTGGACGCGCGCCACCGTTTCTGCGCTCTGCTGCCACGCTGCCCGGGCTCCAGCCTGCGCCAGCGCGCACGCGTACTGGCGCGGTTCGAGCAGGTGCAGCTGTTCATCGCCGGCCATCTGGACAACGTTGTGCGTGTGGAAGACCTTGCCCGGGTCTGCAGCTACTCGCCTTCGTACTTCGTGCGTACGTTCCATTTCGTCTACGGGCAGCCTCCCATGGCGATGCTGTCGAAGCGGCGCCTGAACCGCGCCGTCGTCCTGCTGCGACGGTCGGAACTGGCGGTCGCGGAGATCGCCAACGCCTGCGGCTTCGAGAGCCCGTGCTCTTTCTCGCGGGCCTTCAGCAGGCGCAAGGGTATCAGCCCGGGGCAATTCCGGAGGCTCCACAGGCACTCGTGATCGGCCTGGGCGGTGCCAGGGCAAAAAAAGAGCCCGGAACATGTTCCGGGCCTGTCCGTTCAAGTCACTCTACGTTGGAGATCGCTTTTCGTGCTTCGCGAAGCTCCTGCCGCGCGAAGGCCGCTCGACACTCCGATCGGCGACCCTTGAATGCTAGTCCGGTCCCGGTTTCGACGCTGTTCCGGCAATGCCCGATCGCTTTGCCCGGATTGCGGTTTGTGCCGGAGCTGCACCTGCCAATGTGACCAAAACGGAAGCGGCCCCGGATTCCGGGGCCGCTGAAGTACCACAGTTGCGAATCGCTTAGAAGTTCTGGGTGTACTGCACGAACCAGAACCGACCCGGGATGTCGTACTGCGGGTCGAAGGAGTTCGCGAAGGTGTCGTAGGACACCGGCGGATCCTTGTCGTTGAGGTTGCGGGCACCGACCGCGATCGTCGCCGACCACGGAGCGGTCCAGCGCACCTGGGCGTCCACGTACGTGGTGCCGCCGATGCTGTTCAGACCGAAGCCCGGGAACTGCGGGTCCTGGTTCTCCAGCGGATCGGAGCACAGGTTCAGCAGCGACGGATCGCCCAGGCGCCCGGACACGATCACCGGGAACAGGCAGCTCTCGTCCAGGCGGGACATGTGCCGCAGGCCCACGGTGGCGCCCCAGTCGCCCAGCTCCCAGTTCAGGTTCAGGTTCGAGCGGATGCGCCAGATCGGGTTGCGGTCGAAGTACACGCCGACCACGTTGCCGCCGTCGGGCTGACCCAGATCGCCGAAGTAGCTGAGGTAGGCGCTGTCCCAGACGACCTGGAACGCACCCCAGTCGGAGTCGAAGCTGTAGGACGCGTTGAAGTCCCAGCCCTCGACCTCGAGGCCGCCCGGCAGGTTCTGCACACCGGCGAAAATGTCCAGCACGATGCCGCCCGGACCGCGGGTGATCAGC
>DASRZM010000071.1:0-10287 GCA_035686365.1 Lysobacteraceae bacterium
TGTGCCGGACTCGGCGAGTCTGATCGAGTCCAGGATGGACGGGATCAGACCTTCCCAAAAGATTGCGCGCCGGGACCGCCAGGGCCCGGCGCGCGAAGGCCGGGCTGGCAGGGGAGTACCAGCCCGGCGCTTGAAAGTTCCGCCTACCCGTCGCCCGTTTCAGTCCGGACCGGGCCGGATCCTCGGACGTGCGTCGAGCCGGTGCCGCTCCGGTCCCCGGCCGTGGACGGGCCCGCTGCGCGGCCGTCCAGGCGGCGGTTCAAGTGGACCGTTGCCCCCGGATCACCCGCGCCCAGCGCAGCCTGTACCGCGGCATGGGCGTTTGCGTGACCGGCACCGGCTTCCCATGCCGTGCGGCCCGGGATGCGGGTGGCGGTTTCCTGCAGGATCCGCTTGACCTCGCGCCAGGACAGCGCCGGATTGGCTTCGAGCATCAGCGCGACGATGCCGGACACGTGCGGGGCAGCCATCGAAGTGCCCACCCGGCCCGGATCTGCCGATGCCTCGGGCGCTGTCACCGTCGGGCGGTCCACCCAGTGGTAGACCTCGCCGCCGACCTGCACGCGGCCACGGTTGCCGTTGCTGCCGCGCGAGGAGTACACGGACAGGCCGCCGCCGTTGTCGCCGGCGCCAACCGTCACCACCCAGGGGGCCTTCTTGAAATTGCCGGTGATGGTGGCCTCGGCGGAGCCGGCATTGCCGGCCGGGAACACCACCACCACGCCACGGTCGGCCAGCGCCTTGGTGGCGACGTTGACCGGGTCGTCCGGATCGAACGGTGTACCGGTGTCGGCGCTGTTGCCGAAGGAACCTGCAATCACGCGGATGTTGTATTCGAACTGGTGGGTGAGTGCGTAGTCGAATCCGCCCAGGGCATCGAGCGTGGACAGGCCCGGCCCGGAGCCGTAGCCGATGATGTCCGCTCCAGGGGCCACACCCTTGAAGCGGCCCCGGTCCGATACGTGACCGGTACCGCCGACGATGCCCGCCACCAGGGTGCCGTGGCCGCCCGCCTGGTCGGTGTCGGCCACGTCCTCGGTGTAGCTGACCGGGCCCAGCGCGGTCGCAGCGTGCAGGTCGACGCGCCCGGCGACGTTCTGCACGACGTGCTCCGGGTAGCGCAGATCCCTGTGCTTGCCGTCGACGCCCGAATCATTGACGAGCACGCCCACGCCACGGCCGGAATACGGCATGCCGCGGCCGTGCACCGGCGATCCGGTGTGCGCCTGCTTCACGTCGGCGGTGCTCGCGGCCCCGCCGCCCTCGTACTGCAGCGGCGCGTTGAACCACACCGAGCGCACCTGGCCGCTGGCAAGCAGTGCCTGGACCTGTCCACCCGTGGCGAGCACGCCTGCGACCGGCAGGCCGCGCAGGGTGATGCCCTTCAGGCCGAGCCCGGAAAGCAGCGCAAGGTCCTGGCCATCGGGTGGTCCCTCACCTTCGAAGGTGACGATGACCTCCACGGCCCCGGCAACGTCTAGTCCTGCCAGCCGGTCCGGCAATCCCGGATCGAGCCGGGCCGCCAGGGCCGGGCCCTGTGCAGCCAGCAGGGCCAGCATCAGGGCAAAGCGGAGCGAGCTGCAGTGCAGACGGTGCATCGCCGGGTTCCTCGCTCACTTTCCTGTGGCCTGGCTGCGAGGATGTCGGCCGGTGTCGCGTCCACAAATCCGGGTCTTGGCCCAGCCATGATGGGGGAAATCCCCCAGTACGCCGCGCGCCTCAGTCCAGCAGGCCCTTGCGGACGGCGTAGCGCACGACCTCGGCGGTATTGTGGGCGCCGATCTTTTCCATCATGTGGGCGCGGTGGTTCTCGGCGGTCTTGACGCTGATCGCAAGGCGCCGCGCGATCTGCTTGGTGGTCATGCCCTCGACCACCAAATGGAATACTTCGCGCTCGCGGGGCGTCAGCGCGCCGTAGGGGTCCTCGACGACGCGGTCGGGCTGGTGCATCTGCTCGGCCAGGACGCGCGCGGCATTGGGCCCGAAATGGCCCTTGCCGGCGGCCAGGTTGCGCACCGCCTCGATCAGCTCGGTGGTGGGGCTGTCCTTGCGCAGGTAGCCGCTGGCGCCGGCGCGCACCACGTGCAGCACGTACTCGTCTTCCTCGTGCATGGTCAGCACCAGCGTGCGGACCTCCGGGGCCTCGGCACGCAGCCTGCGCACCACTTCCACGCCGTTGAGCGAAGGCATCGAGATGTCGATCACCGCCACGTTCGGACGCAGTGCCAGGGCGCTCGTCACGGCCTGCAGGCCATCGCCGGCCTCGCCCACCACTTCGATGCCGTCCGCAGCCTGCAGCACGCTGACCAGGCTCTCGCGCACCAGCGTGTGGTCGTCGGCGACCAGTACCCGGATCCGGTTCATTGTTCGCTCCCCTCGTGCTGCAGCGGGACCGTGAATCGAAGGCGCGTGCCAGCGCCCGGTGCACTGTCGAAGTGCAGCTCGCCGCCGCCCAGCTCGACGCGTTCGCGGATTCCGGACAGGCCGCCGCTGCGTCCTTCGCCGGCCGCGGCCAGGGCGGCGGCGGTGTCGCAGCCGCGGCCGTCGTCCCACACCAGCACGACCAGGCTCGAATCGCGGTGCACCACTCGGACCAGCGCATGGGATGCGCCGGCGTGGCGCAGCACGTTGGTCAGCGCTTCCTGCACGGTCCGGAAGACCAGCGTGGTCAAGTCGGCGTCGAGCTGATCCGGCGCCGCGTACTGCACTTGGATGTCGATCCGGCCGCTCTCCCCGATCGAGCGCGCCAGCCAGTTCAGGGCAGCCTCCAGCCCGAGGTCGTCCAGGATCTGCGGTCGCAGCAGGCGCGAGAGTCGACGGGCGTCCTGCAGCGTGCGCTCGCACAGCGCCAGCGCCTCTTGCAGGTGTGCCTGGGCGGGCGCGTCGCCCGCGAGTTCTTCGCCGATCATCGACAGGCGGTGCTTGAGCGCGGTGAGGTTCTGCCCCATACCATCGTGCAGTTCGCGGGAGATGCGGCGGCGTTCGTCCTCCTGCACGCGCCACACCGAGCGCGCCAGCGCCGAGAAGCGGCGCTGGTCTTCGGCCACCCGCTCCAGCAGCCGGGCATGGCGGCGTTGCAGCAGTGCAAGCTCGCGGCGCAGCTCCAGCGGCGGGGAGCCGTCGGGCCGGCCACTCATGGCTGCGGGTCTTCGGCTTGCCGCAGCCCGGCCGCCGCCGGCTGCGCCAGGAACCCCTCGCGGGCATCTTCGGGCATCGCTGCGGTCACGCGGTCGAGTTCGGTCCGGGCCGCCTGCAGGGCACGTCTGGAGGCTTCCTGCATCCCGGCGGCCTGCTGTGCGCGAGCCCCCAGCAGGTGCAGCACGAAGGCCCGTCCGTAGCGGGTCAGGCGCTCCAGCGCCGTGCGCGCCTCCTCGTAGAGCGAGACCGCCCCGGCCGCGTCGTCGATCTCGATCGCGCGCGCGATCGCGCGCTCGAGTCCCAGCAGGACCAGTTCGACGTGACCGAGGCGTCGCAGTGCGTCCAGCGGAATCTCGCCGTTGCCGATCGCGGCCTCGGCCAGGTCCAGACGCAGTTCCAGCGCCCGCACGCCGGCGGCGCGCGATTGTTCGCGGGCGCTGGCCAGGGCACGGCCGGCGCCCGTGCGATCGTCCCGGGCCAGCGCGATCTCCGACTCCAGCAGAGCAGCCAGGGTGCGCTGCTCGGGATTGGCTTCCAGCAGTTCCTCGCCGTGCTCGCCCAGGATGCGGTCGGCCTGCCCGACATCGCCCATGGCCAGTGCGATGCGCGCACGCAGCAGCGCCGCATCGGCCAGCCCGCGTCGATCGTCGCGCTCGGTGAACAGCTGCTCGGCCCGCTGCAGGTGATCGAGGGCCTCGGCATGGCGACCTTCCAGCCGCTCCAGGTCGGCGAGGTTGCGCAGGCTCACGGCCGCTTCCTCGAGCATCTGCTGGCGCTCGGCCAGCGCCAGGGATTCCTGCAGCAGCGAGGCCGCGCGTGCCGGCTCGCCGCGCACGATTGCCAGCAGCGCCAGGTTCTGCCTCACGCGCGCCAGGCCATTGAGATCGTCCAGGCCGGCGAACGCATCCTCTGCCTGGCGCCAGTAGACTTGCGCGTTGTCGTACTCGCCCTGCTGGAAATACGAGTAGCCGACGTTGTTCAGGCTCTCGGCCACGCCCAACGGATCGCCCAGCTGCTGGCGCGCCTGCAGCGAGCGTCGGAAATGCTCCAGCGCGTCGGCGAAGCGTCCGCGCTCCTCGGCAAGGAAGCCCAGTTCGTTGTCCAGGTCGGCCAGTCCGCGCCGGTTGCGCACCGCTTCGTAGATGCCGCGGGCCCGTTCCAGATCGCGCTCGGCCGCCGCGAAGTCCCCGCCGATGGCGGCCATGGCGGCCAGGTTGCGCAGGCTCGCGGCCAGCCCGCGGCGGTCACCGATGCGCTCGCGCAGCTGCACGGCCTCGCCGTAGTGGTCTCGGGCCTGCTCGATCTGTCCGAGCCGCTCGTAGCCGACGCCCAGTGCATTGAGCGTCTCGGCACGCCCCAGATCGTTGCCGCTGCGGTTGTAGAGCACCTGGGCACGGACCAGATGGTCCTCGATGGCCGGGCGTGCGTCCCCGTGCAGGATCGAGAGCTTGCCCAGCAGGTACCAGGCGCGCGGGTCGCCCGGATCACGCTCGACCAGGGCCTGGAGCTGCCTGATCGCCGGTTCCAGCGCCCCGGCCTCGCCATGGGCCGCGGCCAGCCACAGCGCCAGCTCGGTATCGTCGAGCGCCCGGCCTGCCGGGCCTTCGAGCAAGGCCGCCGCGGCAGCGGGGCGGCCCTCGATCAGCGCCCGCATCGATCGCATGCGGTTGCCCAGGCGCGCCGGCGAACGCTCGCCGGCGAGCTGGCGCAGTCCACTGAGCAGTGCGTTCAGGGCAGCGGGCCGATTGCCGATGTCGAACGCGGTTTCCGCCAGCGCCACCCACGCCTGCGTGTACTCGGGGGCCACGACCGTGGCGGCGGTGAACTGCTCCACGGCGGCATCCAGATCCCCGCGCCGGCGTGCCAGCACGCCCTCGCCATAGGCTCGCAGCGCACGCTCGTCGGCAGGCAGGCGCGGCACCGGCGCCAGCGGGCTGCCGGCCCCCAGCGACTGCAGCAGCAGCGATCGGCCCGCCTGCACGGCGTCGACTGCACTGGCGGCCTCGCCGCCGGCGACGACGCGTTCGGAGTCCTCGGTGGTGATCGTGAATTCGATCCGATGGCCGCCGCCCGCGACCGCCTGCAGTCGCGGGCGGATCGCGGTCGACGCGATCGTCAGCCGCATCAGCTCGGACAGGTCCGGTACCGCGCCCATGCGGGCGCCGAGCTGGGCCAGCGCCTGCGCGGTGCGCTCGGTATCGACCACGGCGATGCCCGGATGCTCGGCGAGGGCGGCACGCAGGTGATCGGTCAGGGCCGCCATCAAGGCCGCATCGTCGCCGCCGGCAACCGGAAGCACGATGACCCGCTCGATCCCCTCCGCGGGCGGCGCCTGACCCTGCATCCACGGTTGCGCGAGCCAGGATCCGAATGTCACGGCAAGCAGGAGCCCGGCGCCAAGTACGGCGGCGAGCAGGCCGCCGCGCCGCGGCAGTTGCTGCTGGTCGATCGCCGCGACCACCGCGCGCGCGCTGGGGATGCGACGCGCCGGACTCTGCCGCAGCAGCTGCATGATCAGCCGTGCCAGCCAATCGGGCGTTTCGGGACGCTTTGCCGAGACCGGAGGCGGTTCGCGCGCCAGGCGCTGCACCAGGTTCTCGGCCGGCGTGCCGCCGGAAAACGGCAGTTCGCCGGTCAGCATCTCGTAGCCGATCAGGCCCAGCGCGTACAGGTCGCTGCGCGCGTCGATGCGTTCTGCGCGCGCCTGCTCCGGAGACAGGTAATCGGGCGTGCCCACGACCGCGCCGGTGGCGGTGAGGCCGCCGGCACCGAGCGAACGTGCGACGCCGAAATCGGTCACCACGACGTTGCCATCCGGATCGATGAGCGCGTTGGCGGGCTTCAGGTCGCGGTGCACGACGCCGCGCGCGTGCGCCGCCGCCAGCGCCTCGGCGAGCTGGCGAAGGATGTTGGCGACACGCTCGGCGGGGAGCGGAGCGTTGCGGTCCAGGTAGCGTTCCAGTGATTCCCCAGCGACCAGGTCCATGCTGATCAGCCACATGCCCTCGTGGACGGCGATGTCGTGGATGCGCACCACGTGCGGACTGGACACCTGGCGCGCCAGCAGCAGTTCCTGGCGAAAACGCTGGAAGGCTTCGGGCCGGTCGGCCAGTTCCGGCCGCAGCACCTTGATGGCGACCGGAACGTCCAGTTGCTGGTCGTGGGCGCGGTAGACCACGCCCATGCCGCCGATGCCGAGTACCCGCTCGATCCGGAACCGTCCGGCGAGCACGGCGCCAGCGCGCAGGCTGGCGGCGGCATAGCGACCCGTGGCAGTGGCCTCGCCACCGGTCGGGCGATCGGTTTCGCCGTTGCTCAATACCGCTCCCCCGGCATCGGCTCTCGCTCGCGGACTGCACGCATCTGTGGGGAATGATGCGCCGCGGCCACGGTACACGTCCAATTGGCGGCCGGCACGCGGGGCCTTTTCAGGCGTCTACGGCGGCCGGAAAGCGCGTGATCCCCGGCAGCGCGGCGGCGCCGGCACGATCCAGGCGGGCGCGCAGGTCCAATGCAGCCAGCATCAGGCCGGCGCGCTCGCAGAAGGCCTGCAGCAGGTCCAGGTCGAGTTCGGTGAAGCGCTTGCCCGCCACGGTGCTGTCGGCATAGACCGCGCCGATGCATCGATCGGCCTCGAGCAGCGGAACGGCCACCAGCGCCGCCAGTCCCGCCGACACGACGCTGGGTCGCGCGCCGAGCGCGGCGTCCTGGCGCAGGTCGTGGCTGATGACCGGGCGCCGCCCGCGCAGGGCCCGCTCCACCGCTCCGGCGCTGCCGGCGAACAGCGGCTGCGAGGACTCGTCCGGCGCAATCCCGTGCGTCGCCACCACGTGCAGGCCCCCGCGCGCGCCGCGCAGCAACAGGAAGCCACGCTCGGCCTGGACCAGCTCGACCACCGAATCCATCACCTGAGAGAGCAGTGCGTGCTCACCGGCGCTGGCATCGAGCGCCCCGGTCAGGGCCCGCGAGGTCTCGCGCCGTGCGCGCTCGCGCCGCAGCGCGGACTCGAGCTGGTCGGGGGCGATGGCTTCCAGCTCGCAGAATACGTCGCCGAGCAGGCACCAGGCCGGACCCCGGATCCGCACGCGGTCCACGCGCAGGCCGTCCACGTAGACGCCGTTCCTGCTGCCCAGGTCCCGCAGCAGGTAGCCGTTGCCATCCGATGCCAGCTCGGCGTGACGGCGCGAGATCGAGGCGTGGTCGAGGACGACCTGGCAACCGGGGTCGCGACCGATGGTCCAGGGCCCGTCCCCGTCGAGCACGCGCACCAGTGCCGCGCGCTCGGGCGGCAGTGCGATCAGCCGCAGCGGCACGGTGCGGGCGTGCGCTCAGCTGCCGCCGTCGCGCAGCACGCCCAGCGTGAACTTCAGCGAGGCCGCCGTGCCGGCAAGGTCCCCGGCCACGTTGGACAGCGAGCCGCCGGCGCGCCAGACATTGGCGATCGACAGTCCCGACAGCTCCGCTACCCGCGCCCGGAACGCGTCGAGTTCGGCGATCGCATCGACGTAGTCGCCCTGCACGTAGTGCGCCAGCGAGGAATCCAGTCGCGCCTCCAGTTCGAGGCGATCGGCCGTCGCCAGGCTGGTGGCGTCGGCCAGCCGTGCTTCCAGCGAGGCGTACTTGCCGTCGGCCACGTCAGTGGATGTACGCAGGTCCAGCAGGATCAGGAACTGCGAGAAAGCGCCCGTGCGCCCGCGCGTGCGTACGCTGCCGGGCTCCACCGACTCGGTCACGTCGACGAAGGCGCCGTCGAGCGGTGCCTTGAACAGCCGCAGCCGCGTACCTGAGCTGTAGACCAGGTTCTCGGTGTGGATCTGGACGCTGACGGTGTTCTCGAACTCGAGTCCGCCCGCCGCCGGCGGCTCCACCGTGATCAGTACCGGGAAGGCCGAGGACAGTGTCACCAGCGAAACGTCTGGCAATCGTGCCAGCAGGGCGGGGTCGGAGACCGAGACCAGCTGGGCATCGATGCCCAGCGAGGACACCGACAGGTTGCTGACGCTGGAGAAGTCGAGCTTGAGGTCGGCCTCGATGCCGCCCGCCAGCGAGATCTCGGCACTGGCGCTGCTGCCGGTCGCGGTCACCGTCACGCCGGCCCAGGCGGAACCGGCCGCGATCATGCCGAGCACCAGCGATCCGGCAATGAACCCACCGAACCTGCGCGGCCGGGTCCGGGTCACCGGAGAATGAATCGTGCGCGTCATCCGAGCCACTCCCGCCGGATCGAACCGGCCAGCCGACGCTCCCCTGAGCGAGCGGTTCACAGAAATCAGGGCCGGCCGAATCCTACTGCAACGCTGGCGGGCATTTGTCGAAGCAACGTAAACATACACCGGCCCCGGATCAATGGGTGAAACCCCCCATGAACCGCGGGCGGAAAGGCCCCGCAGGACCCGCCGGGGCCGATCCGGCGCCTCTCAGTCCCCTGGCGCCCAAGGGGCCGAACCGATCAGACGCCCGAATTCCGCGACCGCGAGCGGCCGGCTGAACAGGTAACCCTGGTAGCGGTCGCTCTGCAGCGAGCGCAGGTGGTCGAGCTGAGCCTGGGTTTCCACGCCCTCGGCGATGACCTGCAGGCCCAATTGCCGGCCCATGGTGACGATCGCGCCCACCAGCGCGCGGCAGTCCGGATCGGTCTGGATGTCGTTCACGAAGGAGCGGTCGACCTTCAGGCTGTCCACCGGGAAGCTCTTGAGGTAGGACAGCGACGAGTAGCCGGTGCCGAAGTCGTCGATCGCCACCTCGATGCCGGCCTCGTCGAAGGCGTTGAGCGCCTGGCGCGTGCGCTCCAGGCTGTGCAGCAGCACGCTGCAGTTCCAGGCGGATCCGCTCGACATCGTCGGCATCGTCCTGGGCGATGACGACGCGCAGCGGCTCGGCCGGCGGAGTCATGGCGCAAGGCTTCGGCAAGAACCATTGCCGGAACGTCCCGGCCCGCTCCTGCGCGTGTGGCGCAGGCGCACCGGCCACTGCGATCGGAACGGCACCTCGCCCATGCACGTTGCCCCGGAAGCCACCAGCGCATCATAGACGCGTGTCGCGCGAGTACGCCGATTCCCGGAGCCGGAATCGTAGACTTTGCGACCTGTGCGGGGGCACGGCGCGCGGCAGGAATGCCGAGGGCCAGGTGTCTCAGGCGGCGATCAGGTGGCCCGTGCAACCGGATCGGAACTCGCCCCGGATCGCGGCCCGATCGCGGCCCGATTGTAGACGCGGCATCGTCGCATCACGTCCCTGCAGTGCGCAGCTCGACGAACGCATTCAGAAGCTCCGGATCGTAGAGACGGGCTTCCGACTGCAGGATCTGAAGGGCCTGCGCTTTGGACGCTCCCTTCTTGTACGGGCGGTCGTCGGTGACAGCGTCGAAGGTGTCCAGAATCCTGACTACGCGCGCCAGCAGCGGAATCCCGTCACCGGACAGTCCCTGCGGATAGCCGGTGCCATCGAAGTTCTCGTGGTGGAAGTGCACGATTTCGTTGATACGCGGATCCAGGTCCAGCGGGGTCAACAGCAAAAACCCGATCGCTGCGTGCTGCTTCACGAGCGAGAACTCGGTGGCCGTCAGGCGTCCCGGCTTGTTCAGGATGCTTTCGCTGATCGAGAGCTTGCCGATGTCATGGAGCCGGGCGCCCATCTCGAGCAGTTCCGATTCCTCCCTGGACAGTCCCAGGCGAGACGAGAACTCGTTCGCAGCCTCTCCCAGCCTGTCGAGATGACCGGCCAGATCCGGATCGCGACCCTCTACGACGCCTTCCACGAACCTGGCTATGGTGTCCATGCGTGGTCCCCGGACTGTGTTGGGTCGGAACTGAAAGCCGCACGCCTCGTCCCTGTTTCTGATGCGAGTAGGCGAATCCTCCCACCCCCGACCGGACAAAAGAGCGGATGAGCGGCAAATGCGGTCGACCGAGCCTGGTCGGCAACCCGGCCGGCCAACCCCGGCTGTTTGTCTCGTGGGTGGAAAGCCTCTCGGCGTGAAGCACTTGCGATGCCGCCGGCAGCAAAAACCGGTCGAAACGGCCGGACACAGCCGAAAACCGGGTTGGTGGATCGGATCGAGGCGGAGGGCTGAAACGCAAGCCGGATGCGGCCTGCAGGGTGGTGGCCAGGGACGGAATCGAACCGCCGACACGGGGATTTTCAGTCCCC
>DASRZM010000072.1:0-33523 GCA_035686365.1 Lysobacteraceae bacterium
CTAAAGCGCGGTGACCGGGTGGGCGTAGGAGATCGGCGCGGCGGCCGGGTCCTCGAACGTCACCTCTTCCCAGGCGCTGCGGTCGGCCAGCATGGCGCGCAGCAGCTGGTTGTTGAGCGCGTGCCCGGACTTGTAGCCGTAGAAGGCGCCGATCAGGCTGCGCCCGAGCAGGTACAGGTCGCCGATCGCATCCAGGATCTTGTGCTTGACGAACTCGTCCTCGTAGCGCAGGCCGTCCTCGTTGAGGATGCGGTAATCGTCCAGGACGATGGCGTTGTCCATGGAGCCGCCCATCGCCAGGTTGCGCTCGCGCAGCATTTCGATGTCGCGCATGAAGCCGAAGGTGCGCGCGCGGCTGACTTCCTTGACGAACGAGGTGGTGGAGAAATCGATCTCGGCGCTGGAGACCGTCTTGTCGAACGCCGGGTGGTCGAAGTCGATGGTGAAACCGACCTTGAAGCCGTCGAAGGGCTCGAAGCGGGCCCACTTGTCGCCGTCCTTGACGGTGACCGGGCGCTTGATGCGGATGAAGCGCTTGGACGCGTTCTGCTCCTGGATGCCCGCCGACTGCAGCAGGAATACGAACGGGCCGGCCGAGCCGTCCATGATCGGCACCTCGGCCGCGGACAGGTCGATGTAGGCGTTGTCGATGCCCAGCCCGGCCATGGCCGAGAGCAGGTGCTCGACGGTGGCCACGCGCACGCCCTCGTGCACCAGCGTGGTCGACATCAGGGTATCGCCCACGCATTGGGCGCACGCGGGCACGTCCACCGGGACCGGCAGGTCCACGCGGCGGAAAATGATGCCGGTGTCCGGCGCTGCCGGACGCAGCGTCATGTACACCTTCTCGCCCGAGTGCATCCCCACCCCGGTGGCGCGGATCACGTTACGCAGCGTGCGCTGTTTGATCATGTGTTGTTATTACGCCTGGACGAACTCGGGAGCGGGAACCGGCACCCGGAAACTGGAAACGGAAACACGACAGCACCGCCACAAGGCGCGGCGCGTGCAATCGAACCAAACCCGGCGCAGGTTAGCACACGGTTTCTTCACAACAAACCTGAAAACCACGGTTTTGTAGCATTTACGCAACATGTCGGGACACACGGTTTGGTTGGTCTTCAGCGATGTGTCGATGGCGCGCGAACCCATGAACGGGTTCCGAGGTTCCGTTTCCCGGCGCCAACAGGCGGGAGTCCGCCCTCCGCGCACGGGCCGGGCCGGGCCCGTGCGCGGACTGGTCGAGCGCACCCGCGGGCCGCGGGCGCGGTCTTCGGGCGCTTCAGTCCGCCTGCCGGCGCAGGAAGGCGGGGATGTCCAGGTAGTCCGACCGCGTTTCGCACGGGGACGGGCGCTCCTCGGGGGCCGGGCGTCCGGCGCCACTGGCCGCCGCGGTGCCCACCGGCATGGCGCCGAAGTCCGCCTGCCCGGTGGTGCCGGTGCGCACCAGCTTGACCGGCCGTTGCTCGATCTGCTCGCCGCGCACCGGCTGGCGCGCCGACGCCCGGTTCAGGCCGGTGGCGACCACCGTCACCCGCACGTCGTCCTTCATCTCCGGATCGAGCACCGTGCCGATCACCACCGTGGCATCCTCGGAGGAGAACTCCTCGATGGTGCGGCCGACCTCGTCGAACTCGCGCATGGTGAAGTCCGGGCCGGCGGTGATGTTGACCAGGATGCCGCAGGCGCCGGCCAGGTTGATGTCGTCCAGCAGCGGATTGCTGATCGCCGCCTCGGCTGCCGACATGGCCCGGTCCTCGCCGCGGGCCTGGCCGGAGCCCATCATGGCCATGCCCATCTCGCTCATGACCGTGCGCACGTCGGCGAAGTCCACGTTGATCAGGCCCGGGCGCACGATCAGGTCGGCGATGCCCTGCACCGCCCCGAGCAGCACGTCGTTGGCGGCCCGGAAGGCCTGGATCATCGTCGCTTCGCGGCCGAGCACGGTGATCAGCTTCTCGTTGGGGATCGTGATCAGGCTGTCGCAGTGGTGCGAAAGCTCCTCGATCCCCTTGAGTGCGACCTGCATGCGCCGACGCCCCTCGAACGGGAACGGTTTGGTGACCACCGCCACCGTCAGCACACCCATCTCCTTGGCCAGCTGCGCCACCACCGGCGCCGCGCCGGTGCCGGTGCCGCCGCCCATGCCGGCGGTGATGAACACCATGTCGGCACCGTCGAGCGAATCGACGATGCGCTCGCGGTCCTCCAGCGCGGCCTGGCGGCCGACCTCGGGGTTGGCTCCGGCGCCCAGCCCCTTGGTCACGTGCTCGCCCAGCTGGAGCAGGTATTTCGCGCCGACGTTCTTGATCGCCTGCGCATCGGTGTTGGCGCAGATGAACTCCACGCCCTCGACGTTTGAATTGACCATGTGGGCCACGGCGTTGCCGCCGCCCCCGCCCACGCCGATCACCTTGATCACGGCGTTCGGCGCCATTTTCTCGACCAGATCGAACATCTCCACGTCCTCCTCAAGTTTCCGGGTGGCTGGCTCGCGCCCCGGAAGGCCCGTAACAGCCCCCCTCCCTCCGGGAGAGGGGTTGGGGTGAGGGTCCGGGCTCACTGGAGCGTCCCGCTCCGAGCCGGACCCTCACCCCCCGCCCCTCTCCGGGGGGGAGAGGGGAGAAACACGAATGCGCGCCGAGCTCCATCAGAACTCCCCGCGATACCAGTTCTTCAGCCGCGACCAGAACGCGCCCGCGCGCCCGGGCGGCGCCAGCGGCCGCCGCGGCGACTCGATCTGCGCGCCCCACAGCAGCAGCCCCACGCCGGTGGCGTGCACCGGATTGCCGACCACCTCGCCCAGGCCGGTCACGTACTGCGGAATGCCCACGCGCACGGGCATGTGCAGCATCTCCTCGGCCAGCTCGGTGACCCCTTCCATGCGCGCGGCGCCGCCGGTCAGCACCAGGCCGGCGCGCACCAGTTCCTCGAAGCCGGAGCGGCGCAGCTCGGCCTGGACCATCTCGAAGATCTCCTCGTAGCGGTTCTGCACCGCCTCGGCCAGCGCCTGCCGCGCCAGCCGCCGCGGCGGCCGTTCGCCCACGCTGGGCACCTGGATGCTCTCCTCGGCGGTGGCCAGCTGCGCCAGCGCACAGGCGTAGCGCACCTTGATCTCCTCGGCGTGCGGCGTGGGCGTGCGCAGCAGGTGGGCGATGTCGTTGGTGACCTGGTCGCCGGCGATCGGCAGCGAGGCGGTATGCCGGATGAAGCCCTGCGCGAACACCGCGATGTCGGTGGTGCCGGCACCGATGTCCACCAGCGCCACGCCCAGCTCCTTTTCGTCGGCAGTCAGCACCGACTGGCTGGAGGCCAGCGAGGACAGGATCAGGTCGTCCACCTGCAGCCCGCAGCGGTTGACGCACTTGCTGATGTTGGCGGCCGCCGATTGCGCCCCGACCACGAGGTGCGCGCGCACTTCCAGGCGCACGCCGGACATGCCCACCGGGTTGCGGATGCCTTCCTGCGAGTTGTCGATCATGTATTCCTGCGGGATCGCATGCAGGATGTTCTGGTCCGAGGGAATCGCCACCGCCTTGGCGGCATCGAGCACCCGCTCCATGTCGGCGTAGCTGACCTCGCCATCGCGGATGGGCACGATGCCGGGGGAGTTCCGGCACTGGGTATGGCTGCCGGAGATCGACGCGTACACGCTGCGGATCTCGCAACCTGCCATCAGTTCGGCTTCCTCGATCGCGCGCTGGATCGAGTTGACGGTGGACTCGATGTCCACGACCACGCCGCGCTTCATGCCGTGGGAGGCGTGGGAGCCGATGCCGATGACCTCGATCGCCTCCCCGGGCGTGTGCTCGCCGACCAGGGCCACCACCTTGGAGGTGCCCACGTCGAGGCCGACGATCAGCGATTTGTCGCCTTTGCGATTCATGAGTCTGCGTCTTGGGTTCCGTTGTCGGCCGCCTCGCCGGGGCTGGCCCAGCGGATCGCGAAGCCGTTGGTGTAGCGGAGGTCTGCGCGCAGCAGCGGACGCTGCTCGCTGGCCAGAATCTGCGGAATGCTGCGGGCGAAGCGCGCCAGGCGCGCCTGCGGCGCCGCGCGCCCGAGCAGCACCGTGGCGCCCTCGTCCAGGTGCAGCGCATAGCTGCCGCGGCGCGAGAGCCCCAGTCCGGTCGGGCGCAGACCGGTGCCGGCCAGGCGCTGCTCGGCATCGCGGAACAGCGCAAGGACCTCTCCGGCACGGCCTTCGGGGCCCTGCAACGCGGGGATGCCCTGCACCTGCGCGGCGCCCGGGGCCAGGAACAGTTCGCCGCGCTCGGACAGCAACCGGTCCTCGCCCCAGCGGGCGACCGCGCGGTGCTCGCGCACGATCACCTCGAGCGTGTCGGGCCAGTGCTTGCGCACCTGGACGTCGGCCACCCAGGGCAGTTGCGACACGGCCGTGCGGATCGCCTCCAGGTCGACCGCGAAGAAGCCGCGCGGCGCATGCGGCGCCATCGCCGCGCGCACCTGCTCGGCATTGACGCGCTCGAACTCGGCGGTCAGCGTCAGGCGCCGCAACGGCCAGCTCTGGGCGGCGAACCAGCCGTTGAGCACGCCCACCACCGGCAGCGCCATCAGCGTGAGCGCCAGCACCCAGGCGACCACGCGCACGGCCACGTGCATGGGCGCGCTCATGCGTCCTCCCCGCCGAGCGTCAGCTCGAGGATGCGCCAGCACAGGGCGGCGTAATCCATGCCGCGCGCAGCGGCCGCCTTGGGCACCAGCGAGTGGCCGGTCATCCCCGGAGCGGTGTTGACCTCCAGCAGCCAGAAGGCGCCGTCGGCATCGCGCATCAGGTCGACCCGGCCCCAGCCGCCGGCGCCGACCGCGTCGAAGGCGTCCAGAGCCAGCGCCCGCAGGCGCATTTCGTCGTCCCCCTCCAGGCCCGGGCACAGGTAGCCGGTGTCCTCGGCCTCGTACTTGGCGTGGTAGTCGTAGTACTCGCCGGCCGGCACGATGCGGATGCTGGGCAGCGTTTCGCGGCCGACGATGGCGACCGTCAGCTCCTGCCCCTGGACCAGCCGCTCGATGACCAGCTCGCCGTCGTAGCGCGAGGCCAGCGCAACCGCCGCGTCGATGTCGCTGCGCTCGAACACGCGCGAGACGCCGACGCTGGAACCCTCGCGCGAGGGCTTGACGACGACCGGCAACTCCAGCGCCGCGATCGCGGCAGCGACGTCTTCGCCGGGATGGAATACCGCGTACGGTGGCGTCGGCAGGCTGCGGGCGGCAAACAGCAGCTTGCTGCGGACCTTGTCCATCGACAGGGCCGAGCCCAGTACGCCCGATCCGGTGTACGGCACGCCGAAGGCCTGCATCGCGCCCTGCAGCACGCCGTCCTCGCCGCCGCGACCGTGCAGCACGTTGAACACGCGGTCGACGCGGCCAGCGGAAACGGCCTCGATCAGCGCCGGGATCCCGTCGACGGCAAACGCCTCGATGCCCCGGGAACGCAGGGCCTCCAGGACGCCTCGGCCCGAATCGAGCGAGACCTCGCGCTCGGTCGAATCCCCGCCCATGGCCACGGCGACGCGGCCGAAGACCATCGGATCGGCGAGGCGGCTCATGCGGCCCGCCTGCGCGCACGCGCGCCCAGTTCGCGTGCCGTGGCGCCGATGTCGCCGGCGCCCAGCAGGATCATCACGTCGCCGTCCTCGACCAGGTGCGGCAGCATCGCCGCGAGCTCACGCGGATGGTCGATCAGCACCGGGGCGACCTGGCCGCGCGCGCGCACGGCGCGCGCCAGCGCGCGCGCGTCGGCGTTGGCGATCGGTGCCTCGCCGGCGGGGTAGACCTCGGTCAGCACCAGCGCGTCGGCCGCGGACAGGACCCGGGCGAAGTCGTCGAGCAGGTCGCGCGTGCGCGTGTAGCGGTGCGGCTGGAACACCACTACCAGGCGCCGCTGCGGCCAGCCGCCGCGGGCGGCCTCGATCACCGCCTCGATCTCGCGCGGGTGGTGCCCGTAATCATCCACCAGCAGCACCGATGCGCTGTCGACCGCAAGTTCCCCGCATACGTCGAAGCGCCGGCCGATCCCCTGGAATTCGGCCAGCGCATGGGCGATCCGGTCGCCAGGCACGCCCAGCTGCCAGCCCGCCGCGGCGGCGGCCAGTGCGTTCAGGACGTTGTGGTGGCCGGGCAGGTTCAGCGTCACCGGCACCGGCCCGGTCTCGGGCAGCAGCAGTTCGAAGTGCATGCGCCCGCCTTCCTGCCGGACTTCGTCGGCGCGCACGTCGGCGTCGGCCGCGAAGCCGTAGGTGAGCAGGTGGCGCGGGGTCTTGTCCGCCAGCTTCCGGCACTCGGTGTCGTCCAGGCACAGCACCGCCACCCCGTAGAACGGCAGTCGGTGCAGGAACTCCTCGAAGGCCGCGCACAGGTTTCCGAAATCGCCGCCGTAGTTTTCCAGGTGGTCGGCGTCGATGTTGGTGACGATCGCGATCTGCGGCGTCAGCCGCAGGAACGAGCGGTCGCTCTCGTCAGCCTCGGCCACCAGCCACTCGCCCAGGCCCAGGCGCGCGTTGCTGCCGGCCGAGTTCAGCAGGCCTCCGATCACGAAGGTCGGGTCCAATCCGCCCTCGGACAGCACGCTGGCGACCAGGCTGGTGGTGGTGGTCTTGCCGTGGGTGCCGGCCACGGCGATGCCGCGGCGCAGCCGCATCAGCTCGGCCAGCATCTCGGCGCGCGGCACGATCGGGATGCGCCGCTCGCGCGCGGCCAGCAGTTCGGGATTGTCGGCGGCGATCGCGCTGGAGACGACCAGGCAGTCGGCCTCGCCGAGGTTGCCGGGGTCGTGGCCCAGGTGCACGACCGCGCCCAGCGCCTGCAGCCGGCGGGTGGCGTCGCTGGCCGCCAGATCCGAACCGGACACGACGTAGCCCAGCGTCGTGAGCACCTCGGCGATTCCGGACATGCCGGCGCCGCCGATGCCCACGAAGTGCACGCGCTTGAAGGCGCGCGCCAGGTCGGTGCGGCGGGTGCGCTTGGGGGTCATTGCGCCACCTCCAGGCAACGCCGGGCGACACGCTCGGCCGCGTCGGGCCGGGCCGCCTCCCGTGCCAGCGTGGCCATCGACAGCAGGCGTTCGCGATCGGGCAGCAGCACGGCCAGTCGATCGCGCAAGGCATCGGCAAGCTGGCCGGACTCGGCGACCAGTTCGGCGGCGCCGCGCTCGACCAGGAAGCGGGCGTTGCCGGTCTGGTGGTCGTCCACCGCATGTGGAAACGGCACCAGCAGCGCCGCGCAGCCGGCCGCGGCCAGCTCCGCCAGCGTCAGCGCGCCGGCCCGGCACAGCACCAGGTCGGCCCATCCGTAGGCCGCGGCCATGTCCTCCAGGAAAGGCTGCACGTCGGCCTGGAAGCCGGCGCCGGCATAGGCGGCCCGGGTCGCCTCCAGGTGGCGCGCACCGCACTGGTGGCGCACCTGCACCGCAAAGCCCAGACCGGACAGGACCTGCGGCACGGCCAGATTGAGTGCGCGCGCGCCCTGGCTGCCTCCCAGCACCAGCAGCCGCGGCGCATCGGTGCGTCCGGCCATGCGCTGCCGGGGCGGTGCCAGCGCGGCGATCGTGCTGCGCACCGGGTTGCCGACCCACTCGGCGCGGCCGGCCGGGAACGCGTCCGGGAAGCCCGCCATCACCCGGCACGCCAGCCGTGCCAGCACCCGATTGGTGAAGCCGGGCACGCGGTTCTGTTCGTGGACCAGCAGCGGCACCCGCGCCAGCCGCGCAGCGACGCCGCCGGGCCCGGCTGCGAAGCCGCCCAAGCTCAGCACGCTGCGGGGCCGATGGCGGCGGATCTGCGCCAGCGACTGCCGCAGCGCGCGCCACAGCATCAGCGGCGCCTGCAGCCAGCCCAGCGGGCCGCGCCCGCGCAGCGCCGAGACCTCGATCGTTTCCAGCTCGAACCCCGCGCGCGGCACCAGCTCGGTCTCCAGCCCGCGCCGCGAACCCAGCCACACCACCGGCACGTCGCGGGCGCGCAGCGCCTGGGCGACCGCGATGCCGGGGAAGATGTGCCCGCCGGTGCCGCCGGCCAGGATCATCACCGGTGCCGTGGCCGCGTTCATGCCGCCGCTCCCAGCGTCGGCTCGATGCGGCCGCGCCCGCGCGCGAGCGCTGCCGACGGCAGCGGGCACTCGGCCGGACCGTCCACGGAGTACTGCGGCACCGGATCCTCGCCGCGTGCGCGCGCCGACTGCCGGCCGGCGCGGTCGATCTCGAAGCTCACCCGCAGCAGCAGCCCGATCCCAGCGCAGGTCATCAGCACGCTGGAGCCGCCCGAGGAAATCAGCGGCAGGGTCAGTCCCTTGGTCGGCAGCAGTCCGAGGTTGACGCCGATGGAAACCAGCGACTGCAGGCTGATCCACAGCGCAACGCCGAAGGCGCAGAAACCGGCGAAGGCGCGACCCATCTCCACCGCGCGCAGTCCCAGCCAGAAGGCGCGCCCGGCGAGCAGCGCGAACAGTGCGATCAGCACGGTCAGTCCGACGAAACCCAGTTCCTCGGCGATGACCGCCACGATGAAGTCGGTGTGCGCCTCGGGCAGGTAGAAGAGCTTCTGCACGCTGCCGCCCAGGCCCACGCCGAACCACTCGCCGCGACCGATCGCGATCAGGGCCTGGGTGAGCTGGAATCCGTCGGCGAAGGGATCGGCCCACGGGTCCAGGAACGAGGTCAGCCGGCGCACGCGGTAGGACTGCGAGAGTGCCGCCCAGGCCAGCATCGGCACGCCCAGCAGCAGCGGCGCGAACAGGTAGCGCACGCGCACGCCGCCCAGCCACACCATTCCGGCGGTGATCGCGCAGATCAGTGCCGCCGAGCCGAAGTCGGGCTGCAGCAGCAGCAACGCGATCAGCCCGGCAGCGATCGCCATGGGCTTGACCAGCCCCCACCAGTGCGACTGCACCTGCTCGCGGTAGCGGACCAGGTAGCTGGCCAGCCACACGATCAGCATCAGCTTGACCGCTTCCACGGCCTGGAAGCTGGAAACGCCCAGGTTGATCCAGCGCTGGGCGCCATTGACCGACTTGCCGATGCCCGGCAGGAACACCGCCAGCAGCAGTGCGAAGCTGGCCAGCAGCATCAGCCGGCTCCAGCGCTCGACCACGCGCAGCTCCATGCGCGCCAGCAGCAGGCCCAGCACCGCGCCGGCAACCACGAAGACCACGTGCCGGACCAGGAAATACAGGGGCGATACGTCCATGCCCTCGGCGATCGCGATCGAACTCGAAGCGACCATGACGATGCCGAAGCAGGCCAGCGCCAGGCCCGTGCCGAGCACGATGCGGTCGTAGCGGCCGCCGATCTCCTCGAGCCGTCGTGCCTGGGTGGCGAGGCGTCCGAACACGTCAGCGCACCTTCAAGGTGGCGAGGCCGCACAGGACCAGGATCACCGTGATGATCCAGAAGCGCACGATCACGCGCGGCTCGGGCCATCCCTTGAGTTCGTAGTGGTGGTGCAACGGCGCCATCTTGAAGATGCGGCGGCCGGTGAGCTTGTAGCTGGCCACCTGCAGCATCACCGAGACGGTCTCGACCACGAACACGCCTCCCATGATCACCAGCACCAGTTCCTGCCGGACGACCACGGCGATGGCGCCCAGCGCGGCGCCCAGCGCCAGCGCGCCGACATCGCCCATGAACACCGTGGCCGGATAGGTGTTGAACCACAGGAAGCCCAGTCCGGCGCCGGCGATCGCCGCGCACACGATGGCGAGCTCGCCGGCACCAGGGATCGAGGGGATCTGCAGGTACTGCGAGAACACGGCATGCCCGGTGGCGTACGCGAAGATGCCCAGTGCACCGGCGACCAGCACCGTGGGCATGATGGCCAGGCCGTCCAGGCCGTCGGTGAGGTTGACCGCGTTGGAGAAGCCCACGATCCACAAGTAGGCGATCGCCACGAAACCCACGCCCAGCGGCAGCGCGACCTGCTTGAAGAAGGGCACGTGGAATGCGGTGGCGGCCGGCACCTCGGCGCTCAGGTACAGCGCGATGCCCGCGCCCAGCCCCAGCAGCGACTGCCACAGGTACTTCCAGCGCGCCGGCAGGCCGTTGGGGTCGCGGCGCACGATCTTGCGGTAGTCGTCGACGAAGCCGATGGTGCCGAAACCCAGCAGCACCAGCAGCACGACCCAGACATAGCGGTTGGACAGGTCCGCCCACAGCAGCGTGGCCAGGCCCACGGCCAGCAGGATCAGCGCCCCGCCCATGGTCGGCGTACCGGCCTTGCTGAAATGGGTCTCCGGGCCGTCGCTGCGGATCGGCTGGCCGCCCTTGTAGCGCGCCAGCCGGCGGATGACCGCCGGTCCGAACACGAAACTCACCAGCAGGGCCGTGAGCGTGCCCAGGATCGCGCGCAGGGTGATGTAGCCGAACACCGAGAAGAACGAGTCGTACTGTTCGAGCCAGCGCGCCAGTTCAAGCAGCATGGCCGACCTCCCCGTCCGCGCCGCCGGCCAGTGCGCGCACGATCCGGTCCATGGCGCTGGAGCGCGAGCCCTTGACCAGGCAGGTGGTGCCCGGAGACAGCGCGGCGCGCAGCGCCCCGAGCAACGCATCCTGCGACTCGAAGTGCTGCGCGCCGGCGCCGAATGCACGGCTTGCCGCCGCGCTCAGGGGCCCCACGGTGAACAGGTTTCCGATGCCGGCCGCGCGGGCACGCTCGCCGACCTCGGCGTGCAGGCGCAAGGCGCCGGCGCCGAGTTCGGCCATGTCGCCGAGCACCAGCACGGTATTTCCGCCGGCCATCGCCAGCGCCGCGATGGCGACACCGACCGAGGCCGGATTGGCGTTGTAGCTGTCGTCGATCAGCACCGCGCCGCCGGCCAGGCGATGGCGGACCAGGCGCCCGGCCACACTCGGCGCGGCGGCCAGCCCCGCGGCGACGTCCTGGAGCTGCGCGCCGGCGGCCAGCGCCAGCGCGGCGGCGGCCAGCGCGTTGAGCACGTTGTGGCGGCCCGGCAGGGCCAGCACGAGTTCGGCCTCGCCCTCCGGCGCGACCAGCACGAAGCGGCAGCCCTCGTGCCCGCAGCGCACCGGCCGCGCGGTGACCTGGGCGCTGGAATCGACTCCGAAGCGCAGCACGCGGCGCGGCGCGGCGGCCTGGGCGAACCATCCGCCGAAGGCGTCATCGGCATTGACCACCGCCACGCCGTCGACCGGAAGCGCGTCGTAGATCGCGCCCTTGGTGCGGGCCACGGTCAGCAGCGTGCCCATGCGTTCCAGGTGCGCGGGGCCGACGTTGTTCACCAGCGCGACCTGGGGACCGGCGATCCCGGCCAGGTAGGCGATGTCGCCGGGCTTGCCTGCGCCCATCTCGTAGACGGCGACCTGCGCGTCCTCCGGCTGCTCGATCAGCGCCAGCGGCAGGCCGATCTCGTTGTTGCGGTTGCCGGGATTGGCATAGGCAGCGAAACCACGCGCCAGGATCGCGTGGGCGAGCGTCTTGACCGTGGTCTTGCCGTTGCTGCCGGTGACCGCGACCACGCGCGTGGCGCGCGCCGCGGCAAGGCCGCGGGCCAGGTCGCCGAGCGCCCGCTGGCTGTCCGCGCACACCACCTGCGGCACCTCCAGATCGAGCGCATGCTCGGCAAGCACGGCCGTGGCGCCGGCCGCGATCGCGGCCGCGGCATGGTCGTGGCCGTCGTGGCGCTCGCCGCGCAGGGCGACGAACAGCGCGCCGGCGCGCACGGTGCGCGAGTCGGTATCCACGGCGGTGATGCCGCGATCGCCACCGCGCAGGTGCCCGGCGCACCAGCGCGCGATCTCAGACAGCTGCAGCGGCCTCATGGCCGTTGCTCCAGCACGCGGCGCGCGACTGCCGCGTCATCGAAGGGGATGCGCTGGCCGCCGCGTTCCTGGTAGCGCTCGTGGCCCTTGCCGGCAACCAGGACGATGTCGCCTGCGACCGCCTCGGTCAGCGCCTGGGCGATCGCGCTTTCGCGGTCGCGCACCACGGCGACGGCCTCCGGTCGCGAGAGCCCGGCGAGGATCTCCACCACGATGGCGTCGCCGTCTTCCTCGCGCGGGTTGTCGTCGGTGACGATCACGCGGTCGGCCAGACGCTCGGCAATGGCGCCCATCTGCGGCCGCTTGCCGCGGTCGCGGCGCCCTCCGCATCCGAACACGCACAGCACGCGCCCGCGGCAGTGCTCTCGCAGCGTGTGCAGTGCCTGCTCCAGGGCATCGGGCGTGTGCGCGTAATCCACGACCACCAGCGGCAGGGAGCCGCCGCCGACGCGGTTCATGCGGCCGGGCACCGGCCGCAGTGCGGCCAGCGCAGATGCGATGTCCTCCAGGCTCCAGTCCAGCGCCCACAGCACGCCGGCGACCGCCAGCAGGTTCTCGACGTTGAAGCGGCCCAGCAGCGCACTGTCGACGTGGGCGCGGCGGTCCTCGATCAGCAGCTCGAAGCCGATGCCCTCGGCCGTGGGCGCCAGCGATGCGGCACGCACGGCGGCATGCGCGCGCCCGCCGGCGCTGTAACCGATCGCGCGTACGCCCGAGGGCAGGCGCGCGAGCAGCTGCGCCCCGAAGGCATCGTCCAGGTTGATCACGGCCGCGCCGAGCGCGGGCCAGGCGAACAGGCGCGCCTTGGCGGTCCCGTAGGCCTCCAGGCTTCCGTGGTAGTCCAGGTGTTCGTGGGTCAGGTTGGTGAATGCCGCCACCGAGAAGCGGACGCCATCGACACGGCCCTGCTCGAGCGCGTGCGAGGACACTTCCATGGCCACATCGCCCGCCCCTTGCGCACGCATGTCCGCGAGCAGTCCGTGGACCGAGATGACGTCCGGTGTGGTGCGTTCCAGGGGGCGCTCGTGCCCGTGCAGTCCGGCGCCCAGGGTGCCGATGGTGCCGGCGCTGCGTCCTGCGGCCGACAGCGCCTGTGCGATCAGCTGCACAGTGGAAGTCTTGCCGTTGGTGCCGGTCACGCCGATCACCCGCAGCGCCGCCGACGGCGCCTGGAAGAACCGGTCGGCGATCGCGCCCAGGCGCGTGCGCAGGCCGTCCACCGCAACCGAGCGCGACGGCGGGATCACCTGCCCGGGCGCGGGCGGCTCGAACACGATCGCGGCTGCACCGGCCGCCATGGCCGCGTCGGCGTGGCGCAGGCCGTGCGTGCTGGCGCCGCGCAGGGCCACGAAGGCGTCGCCGCGGGACACCTGGCGGCTGTCCTGGGTGAGTCCGTGCACCACCGCGTCCTGCGTGGGCGACACCCGAGCATGGCCGTCGAGCAGTTCGGAAAGTCGCATGCCCGGCCTCATCGCGGCGACGCCCCGGCGATCGACTCGGGCACCAGTTCGGCCTCCAGCGGCGGCATCCCGGGCGCCGGCAGCGGCCGCTCGGGCGCATCGACCAGCCAGCCGCGCGCGTCGTCCAGCGGCACGTCGAGCAGGCGCAAGGCGCCGTCCATGACCTGGGCATACACCGGGGCCGCCACCAGGCCGCCGTAGTAATCGCGGCCCTGCGGGTCGTTAATCATCACCACGGTTGCAAAACGCGGCCGGCTCGCCGGCACCAGGCCGGCGAACAGGCTGATGTAGCGGCGGTCGTAACCGCCGACGCCGGCCTTGCGCGAGGTACCGGTCTTGCCGGCCACGCGATAACCGCGCACGACCGCGCGCTGCGCGGTGCCGTCGGTGCCGGTGACCGTTTCGAGCATGCCCAGCAAGGTGCCGGCCAGCTCCGGGTCGATCACCGTCCTGGGTGGATCGTGGGCGCCGCGCACGAAGCTCGGAGGATGCAGCCTGCCGCCGTTGCCCAGCGCCGCGTAGGCCTGCGCCAGCTGCAGCGCGGTCACCGACAGGCCGTATCCGTACGAGATGGTGGCCTTCTGCAGCGTGCCCCAGCGCGGCTGCGGCAGCACGCCGGCATTTTCTCCGATGAAGCCCGCACCGGTGGCGCGGCCGAAGCCGAAGCGCTGCAGCACGTCGTAGAAGTGCTCGTCGGGCAGTTCCATCGACAGCTTGGTGGCGGCGACATTGCTGGACTTGGTCAGCAGCCGGGTCAGGTCGACGCGGCCGTAGTCGTGCACGTCGCGGATCACGTGGCCGGCCAGCGGCAGGGTGCCCGGGCTGGTCTCGATCACGCTGCCGGGGTGGAAGCGTCCGCTCTCGATCGCCGCGGCCACGGTGAAGGGCTTGATCACCGAACCGGGCTCGAACAGGTCGGTGACCGCGCGGTTGCGGCGCGCGCCCGGATCGTCGAACTCGCGTGCGTTGGGGTTGTAGGAGGGCTGGTTGACCATCGCAAGGATCTCGCCGTTACGCACGTCGAGCACGACCACCGAACCGCTGCTGGCGCCATGCTCGTGCAGCGCCGACTTCAACGCGCGATAGGCCAGGTACTGGATGCGGCGGTCGATCGACAGCACCAGGTCGTTGCCCGGCACCGCCGGGCGGACCAGGTCGACGTTCTCGACCACACGCCCCAGACGGTCGCGGATCACACGCTTGGCGCCGGGCTCGCCCGAGAGCCAGGTGTCGAAGGCCGCCTCCAGGCCCTCCATGCCGCGCTCGTCGATGTCGGTGAAACCCAGCACGTGCGCGGTGATCTCTCCGGCCGGGTAGAACCGGCGGAACTCGCGCTGGCTGAACACGCCGGGGATCTTGAGCTCCAGCACCGCCTGCGCGCGCTCGGGGTTCATGTGCCGGCGCAGGTAGATGAACTCGCGGTTGGCGCGCTGGGCGATCTTCTGCATCAGCGGTTCGGCGGGCACATCCAGCGCCCGGGCGAGCTCGCCGATGCGGTCGGCATGCTGCAGCAGTTCCTGCGGATTGGCCCACAGCGACTCCACCGGCGTGGACACGGCCAGCGGCTCGCCATTGCGGTCGGTGATCGCGCCGCGCGAGGTCGGAATCGGGATCTCGCGCAGGAAGCGCTGGTCCCCCTGGTCCTGGTAGAACTCGTTGTGCAGCAGCTGCAGGTCGACCGCGCGCACCACCAGCGCGGTGGCGACCAGCGTCAGCAGCGTGACCACGATCAGCAGCCGGGCGCGGAAGTTGGCCGAGCGTACGCGCGCGGTCATCGTGCACGCTCCAGGCCGCCGACGACGACCACGTCGGTGGCCGCCGGAAAGCGCATGCCCAGCTGCGAACGCGCGACCTGTTCCACGCGGTGGGTGTCGGCCCAGGTCGCCTGCTCGAGCTGCAGCCGGCCATATTCGATGTTGAGCTCGTCGCGATCGCGTTCGAGCCCGGTCAGTTCCACGAAGCTCTGGCGGTGCTGGTGGCGCAGCACGACCACGGCGATCGCGCTGGCGACCACCGCGGCCAGCAACAGCAGCCAGGCGGCGGCGCGCAGCATCAGGCCAGCCTCTCGGCCACGCGCAGCACGGCGCTGCGGGCGCGCGGGTTGGCGGCGACCTCGGTCGCGTCGGGTTTCTGCGCGGCCCCGATCCCGCGCAGGCTCGGCACGAAGCCTGCGTGCGGCGGCAACCGGCGGTTGGCGGCGGGCGGCCGCGCGTGTGCGGCGATGAAGCGCTTCACGCGTCGGTCTTCCAGCGAGTGGAAGCTGATCACGGCCAGCCGTCCGCCGGGCCGGAGCCGGGCGTACGCCGCCTCCAGGCCGGCGTCGAGTTCGGCCAGCTCGCCGTTGATGTGGATCCGGATCGCCTGGAAGCTGCGCGTGGCCGGGTGCCTGCCCGATTCGCCGCGACCCACCCCGCCGGCGATCAGGCCGGCAAGCTGCGCGGTGGTCCGGATCGGTGCATCGACACGTCGCGAAACGATCGCGCGCGCGATGCGACGGCTCATGCGCTCCTCACCGTACTGCCACAGCACCTGCGCGATCTCCTGCTCGTCCGCGCGCGCCAGCCATTGCGCCGCGCTGGGTCCATGACCCGGGTCCATGCGCATGTCCAGCGGGCCGTCGGCGGCAAACGAGAATCCCCGCTCGGGCCGGTCCAGCTGCGGCGAGGACACACCCAGGTCCAGCAGAACGCCGTCCAGCCCTGCCGCGGTGGCGTCCCATTCGGCAAGGCCGGCAAAGCTGCCGTGCCGCACCGCCACGCGCGCATCACCGCCGAATTCGTCCTGGGCGACCGCAATCGCCTCCGGGTCCTTGTCCATCACCAGCAAACGTCCCGCCGGCCCCAGCCGGTCCAGCACCCCGCGCGCGTGGCCGCCGCGCCCGAAGGTGCCATCCAGGTAGGTTCCGTCTTCCACCACCCGCAGCCCGTCCATGACCTGCTTGAACATCACCGGGAGATGGGTCGGGGCTTTCCTCGCGCCCACCCGCCGCCCGCCTAGAGCGTCAGTTCGAGCATGGCGTCGCTGACTTCGTCCTCGCCGATGGTCAGGCGGATCTGCGCCAAGTGCGCCTGCTCGCTCCAAAGTTCGAATTTGTTGCCCATGCCCAGCAGCACGGCGCGCTTTTCCAGCCCCGCGGCCGAACGCTGGCTCGCCGGCAGCAGCACGCGGCCGTTGCCATCGGGTTCGACCACGGTCGCGGCGCCCACCAGCTTCAGCTGCAGGTTGCGGTGCACCCGCTTGGCCTTG
Source organism: Lysobacteraceae bacterium (assembly GCA_035686365.1). Taxonomy (GTDB): domain Bacteria; phylum Pseudomonadota; class Gammaproteobacteria; order Xanthomonadales; family Xanthomonadaceae; genus DASRZM01. Next base: position 16,492 of record DASRZM010000072.1, read on the forward strand.
GGCAGCGCATTGACCTGGTCGCGCACCGATTCCCACTCGGCGTGCGGAAACAGCCACAGGCACCCGGATTCGTACGGGTTGTAGGTCACCACCAGGCGGTTGCCGCACTCACGCGCGACCAGCTCGCGGTAGGCCACAGGGATGGCCAGCCGACCCTTGTCGTCGATGGTGATGGCGGTCTCGCCCTGGAACATGGCTCCCCACGAAAACCCACGAAAACCCCGTTTTTTCCACGCGGCCACCTTAGACCCGGGTATTGGGACTGTCAAGAAAATCAGGAGCTTCACGAACCTTTCGCAAGCCCGCGGCAGCAAAGGAAAAATCCGGCCGCCCAAGGGGCCTTGGACAAAAGCGACGGGAAACCGTCACTTGGGCGCCGAAGCTGAAGCCTGATCAAAGGTTCCGATGCGCCCTGGGCGCGATCGCGCGGTGGCTGGAGCGTGTTCGCACCCGAGGTTTCGTACCTGCCGGCCACAACGCCCGAGGTGCCCGGGTGGGAAGCGCGAACGCCGCGCCGACGCGGCGCGAATCAGGGACCTTTCGAACGCGCTCGGCGGCTCGTGCGCCGGCGCCGGCGCACGCCTGGATCGGGCACGCGAATGCCGGACGCGGTGAGTCCGGACAAGCCCACGAAGGGCTTGTCCAGAGCACCGGATCCAAGGCGAAGCCGACCGGTAAGCCGGGTTCTGTCGTGGACAGCCATTCCTCTGGGCCGCGCGTCACCGCGCGGCTCTAGCGGCCTACCCGGACGCGGTGCGGGCCACACCATAGCGTCCCTATTCGGCCTTGCTCCGGGTGGGGTTTGCCGTGCCGTCCGTGTTGCCACGTCCGCGGTGCGCTCTTACCGCACCGTTTCACCCTTGCCTGTGCCCGTTGCCGGGCCATCGGCGGTCTGCTCTCTGTTGCACTTTCCGTCGGCTCGCGCCGCCCAGGCGTTACCTGGCACCCTGCCCTGCGGAGCCCGGACTTTCCTCGACGCGCAAGCGCGCCGCGGCTGTCTGGTCGACTTCGCAAGGTCATCATAGCCCGCTGACGCTGAATCGCAGTGCGGATCGCCGGCAACGCCGGCTCCTACAGGGCCACGACGATACGAAACGGAAGCGGGAGGACCGCGGGACGGGGACGGTTTCCGGGGGCGTACGCGCCAGGGATGGCGTGTCCGCAGCCTACATGGACGTACTCGTGGCGGCCCCGGAAACCGTCACCGGCTCGCGGGCCGGCCTACGGAGCGGATGTGGCATCGATTCGATGGCGCGGCGATCCGATCGCGGCCATGGGCCGCTCCCACGCGGGTTCGCCGGGTGTTGTCGCGGGGCGGATCGCCGGCAACGCCGGCTCCTACAGGCCGAAGGCGACACGAAACGGCGGCGGGAGGCTCGCGGGGCGGGCTACGGAGCGGATTCGGGTTCGGCCGGGTCGCCGGCGCCGGGCGCGTACAGGGCCTTGCGTGGCGCGCCGGTGAGTTCGGCGGCGACGCGGGCGGCCTGCGAGGGCGACAGGTGGCGGCACAGCAGTTCGTAGGCGCGCCGGCCCTGCACCAGCGCCGCGCCGGCATCCTCCGGAGCCCCGCCGACCACGAGCACGAACTCGCCCCGGCGCTGGTCGGCGTCGGCCTGCAGCCGGGCGGCGAGCTCATCGGGCGTGCCCTCCAGCACGGTCTCGAAGTGCTTGGTCAGTTCGCGCGCGAGCACCGTCGGCCGTGGACCGAAGACCTCGGCCAGGTCGCGCAGCATCGCTTCGATGCGGTGCGCGGCCTCGTAAAAGATCAGGGTGCGCGGCTCGCCGGAGAGCAGCTTGAGCCGTGCGCGACGCGCGGCCGGTTTGGCCGGCAGGAATCCCTCGAAGCAGAAACGATCGCTGGCGATGCCCGCAACCGAGAGCGCCGCAATCGCCGCGCACGGGCCCGGGACCGGCACCACGCGGATGCCGGCCGCACGCGCCGCCTGCACCAGCCGGAATCCCGGATCGCTGACCAGCGGCGTGCCGGCATCGGACACCAGCGCCACCGAGTCCCCGTCGCGCAGCCGTTCCAGCAACGGCCCGCAGCGATCGGCCTCGTTGTGCTCGTGCACGGCCAGCGTCGGTGTGTCGATGCCGAAGCGGGTCAGCAGCACCTGCGTGTGGCGCGTGTCCTCGGCCGCCACCAGCACCACCTCGGCCAGGGTGCGGCGGGCGCGCGGCGACAGATCCTCGAGGTTCCCGATCGGCGTGGCCACCACGTACAGCGTGCCCGGAGCGTCCATGGGCGACAGCATCGCACGGCCGCGACGCCCCCGTTCGGTATGATCGGCGCGCATCCCCGCACCAGCGACCGGAATTCTGCGCATGTCCCCGACCCTGGGCCCATCCCTGCGGCTGCTGCCGATCCTGTTCCTGACCGCCGTGCTCGGCGCCTGTGCCATGGGCCCGGCCCGGATGGAGCCGGCTCCTGTGGCGCAGGAGGCCGAAGCGCTGTTCGCGCGCGGCGAGTTCGCCGCTGCGGCCGATGCCTTCGAGGGCGCTGCCGACGGCTCGCGCCGCTACCGCGATCACTACCTGCTGCGGGCGGCCGAGAGCTGGCGGGAACTCGGTGAGATCGGTGCCGCCGAGTCCGTGGTGGCACGGATCGATCCGGCCCGGCTGGTCGACGAGCAGGCGCTGCGGCTGGCACTGCTGCGCGCCGAGCTGGCGATCGCCGGCGGCGAGGACGAGCGCGCCGTGGCACTGCTTCCGACCGATGCCGGAGGGCTCCCGGACGGCTACCGGGCCCGCTACCATGAGCTGCGCGCGCGGGCACTGGCCGGCACCGACCCGGCCGCGGCGGCGCTCGAACGCGCCCACCTGGCCCCGCTGCTGCGACCGGCCGAAGCGGCCGACAACGACCGTGCGATCGCCACGCTGCTGCGCCGGCTCGACGATCGACGCCTGCGGGCGCTTGCGGAGTCGCTGCCGGACACCCATCCGCTGGTGCCATTGTTGCGCAGCGCGTTCGCGCAGCGCGGTCTGCCGCTGCCCGAGTCCATGGCCCGCGCGCCGGCATTCGAACCCGGCGCCTTGCTGCCGCCGGCCGACCTCGACGGCTACCGGCCGCCGTACAAGATCGCCCTGCTGCTGCCGTCGCGCGGTACCCACGCGCGCGCCGCCAGCGCCGTGCGCGACGGCTTCTTTGCCGCCTACTTCGCCGAATCCAGGCGGCGGCCGGAGGTGGTCGTGATCGACAGCGGCGGCGACGCGGACTCGGCCGTGCAGGCGCTGCGCCAGGCCGTGGCCGACGGCGCCCAGGCGGTGGTCGGCCCGCTCTCGCGGGAGGCCGTCGCAGGCGTGTTCGAGAGCCACGCGGCCACGGTCCCCCTGGTCGCGCTCAACCGCCCCGGCGAGGTGCCCCCACCCCCGGGCAGCATCAGCTTCGCACTGGCACCGGAGGAGGAAGCGCGCGCGGCCGCCGAGCGCCTGGCCGCACTGGGCGCGCGTCACGTGGTGGTGATCCACGGCTCCGAAGAGAGCGATCGCCGCGCCGCCGACGCCTTCGCCGCGCGCCTGGCCAATTTCGGGGGCGCGGTCCCGGCCAGCATCCAGCTTCCGGCCGGCCAGCCCAACTACGAGCCGCTGCTGGCGCCGGCGCTCGGGTCACACGACGGCATGGCTCCGGGTCCCGTCGATGCGGTGTTCCTGGCCGTGGGCGCCGAGCAGGCACGGCTGCTGATACCGCAGATCCGCATCCTGGGACGATCGGACCTGAGCATCGTCGCCACCTCCTCGCTGCACGCACCCGGCAGCAGCGCGCGCGAGAACCGCGAACTGGACGGCATCGTCTTCACCGAGCTGCCCTGGCTGCTGGACCAGGTCGATGGCGGGCTCCCGCGCAGCCAGCTGCGCGATGCCTTCCGCAGTGCACGCGGCCCTGCCGGACGCCTGTTCGCCTTCGGTGCCGACGCCTTCCGCCTGATGGCCTGGCTCGATCACCTGACCACGCAGCCGGGCGCGCGTATCCAGGGCGCCACCGGCGAACTGTTGCTGGACGGCTTCGGCAACGTCAGCCGCACGCCGGCCTGGGCGGTGTTCCGCAACGGTCGGGCGCAGCCGGCCGACCGGGTCTACTTCGAGGACACGCGTGCGGACCATTGACCGCCGCGCGCTCGGCGACGGCGGCGAGCGGCTGGCGCAGGCCTTTCTGCAGGGCCAGGGGCTGCAGACGATCGCCCGCAACGTGCGCTTCCGCTTCGGCGAGATCGACCTGGTGATGCGCGAGGGCGAAGCGCTGGTGTTCGTCGAGGTGCGGCTGCGCGGCAGCGGCGCGCGCGTGGATGCGGCCACCTCGGTCGACCGCGGCAAGCAGCGTCGGCTGGCGCGGGCAGCCTCCGCCTGGCTGGCGGCACGGCCGGCGATGTCCACGCGGCCGTGCCGTTTCGACGTGGTCGCGCTCGACGGCAGCGACGCCGAACCGCAGTGGATCCGCGATGCCTTCCGGCTCGACGACCTGGCCTGAGCTGCCGATGACGGCCCGACACCTGACGCTGCGCACCAGCCTGGCCTATCTCGAAAGCGCGTACACCGTCGCGGGGGCGATCGGCGCCGGGCGGCACTTCGGACCTCAGCTCTTGAGCCGGTAGCCGGTCCGGAACATCCAGGCGATCACGACCAGGCACAGCGCCAGCATCCCCAGCGTGATGCCCAGGCTGACCTCCATGCCGACGTCGCCCTTCCCGAAGAAGCTCCAGCGGAAGCCGCTGATCAGGTACACCACCGGGTTGAACAGGCTGATCGTGCGCCAGGCCGGCGGCAGCATGTCGATCGAGTAGAACGCCCCGCCCAGGAAGGTCAGCGGCGTGATCACCAGCATGGGGATGAACTGCAGCTCCTCGAAGGACTGCGCCCAGATGCCGATGATGAATCCCAGCAGGCTGAAGGCGACCGCCGTGAGCACCAGGAACACCAGCATCCACACCGGATGGTCGATGTGCAGCGGCACGAACAGCGCCGCAGTGGCCAGGATCACCACGCCCAGCACGAGCGATTTGGTGGCGGCCGCACCGACGTAGCCGATCAGGATCTCCAGGTAGGACACCGGCGCCGAAAGGATCTCGTAGATGGTGCCGGTGAACTTGGGAAAATAGATGCCGAAGGAGGCGTTGGACAGGCTCTGGGTGAACAGCGTGAGCATGATCAGGCCCGGTACGATGAAAGCGCCGTAGGAGACCCCGTCGACCTGGCTGATGCGCGAGCCGATCGCCGCGCCGAACACCACGAAGTACAGCGAGGTGGTGATGACCGGCGTGGCCAGGCTCTGCCACAGCGTGCGCAGCGCGCGCGCCATCTCGAACCGGTAGATGGCCCACACACCATGGCGGTTGAACGCGGGGACCACCCGTTGCGCGCTCACTGCCGCGGCTCCCGGACGAGGTTGACGAAGATCTCCTCGAGCGAACTCTGTCGCGTGTGCAGATCCCGGTAGGCGATGCCCAGCTCGCCCACGCGCCGCAGCAGCGAGGCGATGCCGGTACGCCCGGCGCGCGCGTCGAAGGTGTACTGCAGCTCCTGGCCGTCCGCGTCCAGCGCCAGGTTCCACTCGGCCAGTTCGGGCGGGATCGCGGCCAGCGGCTCGTGCAGTTGCAGCGTGAGTTCCTTCTTGCCGAGCTTCTCGATCAGCTCGGTGGTGCGCTCGACCACGATGAGCTGGCCCTTGCTGATCACGCCGATGCGGTCGGCCATCTCCTCGGCCTCCTCGATGTAGTGCGTGGTCAGGATGATGGTGACGCCGGACTCGCGCAGGCGCCGCACCATCGCCCACATGTCGCGGCGCAGCTCCACGTCCACGCCGGCGGTGGGCTCGTCCAGGAACAGCACGTCCGGCTCGTGCGCCAGCGCTTTGGCGATCAGCACGCGCCTCTTCATGCCGCCGGACAGGTGCATGATGCGGGTGTCGCGCTTGTCCCACAGGCTCAGCTCGCGCAGCACGCGTTCCAGGTGGGCCGGATCGGGCGCGCGACCGAACAGTCCGCGGCTGAAGCGCACCGTGGCCCAGACCGACTCGAAGGCGTCGGTGGTCAGTTCCTGCGGCACCAGTCCGATGATCGCGCGGGCGGCGCGGGCATTGCGCACGATGTCGTGGCCGGCCACGGTCACGGTCCCGGTGGTCGCGGTGACGATTCCGCAGACGATGCCGATCAGCGTGGTCTTGCCGGCGCCGTTGGGCCCCAGCAGCGCCAGGATCTCGCCTTTGCCGATGTCCAGGTCCACGCCCTGGAGCGCCTGCAGGCCGGTGGCGTAGGTCTTGGAAAGATTGCGGATGGAGACGATCGGGTCCATTGGCGCGCGGTCGCAAGGTGGAAGCGCGCAGGGTACGACATCGGCGTGCAGGGTGGCGCAGGCCGGGTGAGCGCCTGTCGCGCGCCGATCGCGGCCATGGGCCGCTCCCACATCGCTCCGATGTGCCGCGCCGTGACAGCGACACGGTTGTAGGAGCGGGCGTTGCCCGCGAACGGTGAAGCGCGCGACGGCGCCGGACGCCGATCGCGGGCAACGCCCGCTCCTACGGGTTTCCGTCGAAGCATTGTGGGAGCGGCCCATGGCCGCGATTGCCCTGCCGATGCACTTCCTGGCGCCAACGCGCGACAATCCCGGCATGAGCGATCCACTGCCCCGGCCCCTGCTGAAGGCGCTGTCAGACATTTTCGGCGACGCCCTGCTCACCGACGCGGTGGCGATCCACGGCTACGGCACCGACAACTCCAGGCGCCACGCGACCCCGCAGGCCGTAGTGCTGCCGCAGCAGGCCAGCCAGGTGCAGGCGCTGGTGCGACTGTGCCGCGAACACCGCGTAGCGGTCACCGCGCGCGGCCGAGGCACCAGCACCACCGGCGCCCCGGTACCCGTGGCCGGCGGCGTGGTCGTGAGTTTCGAGCACATGGACGCGATCGTGCGCATCGCCCCGGACGACCGCCTGGCCGTGGTCGAGCCCGGCGTGCTCAACGGCGCCCTGCAGCAGGCATTGGTGCCGCACGGGATGTTCTGGCCTCCGGATCCGACCTCGGCGCCCTACAGCACCGTGGGCGGCAACCTGGCCTGCAATGCCGGCGGCCCGGGCTCGGTCAAGTACGGCAGCGCGCGCGAGCACGTGCTGGCGCTGGTCGCGGTCACCGGCACCGGCGATCGCATCCGCTGCGGCGCGCCCACGACCAAGGATTCCAGCGGCTACGACCTGGTGCGTCTGCTGGTCGGTTCCGAGGGCACGCTGGCGCTGATCGTGGAGGCCACGCTGAAGGTGCAGGCGCGACCACAGGGGCGACGTGCGCTGCGCGCGCTGTACCGCGACGTGGGCGCCGCGGCCGCTGCGGTGGCGCGGGTGATGGCGCAGCCGGTGCTGCCGTGCGCGCTGGAGTTCATGGATGGCGAAGCGGTGCGGCTGGCGCGCGAGCGCGGCGGCGCCGAGCTGGCCGAGGCCGGCGCGCTGCTGATGATCGAGGTCGATGGCAGCGGACCGGCACTCGAGGCGGCGCTGCAGGCGGTGCGTTCGGCCGCCGACGGGCCGGGCGTGGTCGCACTGGAGGAGGCCGTCGACGAGCGCGAGCGCGAGGCCCTGTGGGCTGCCCGCCGGGCGCTGTCGCCGGCGCTGCGCTCGCTGCGCGCCGGCAAGATCAACGAGGACGTCGTGGTGCCGGTCTCGCGGCTGCCGGAACTGGTGCACCGGCTGGGCGCCCTGGCGGCCGAGTATCGCGTTCCGATCGTCAACTTCGGCCATGCCGGCAATGGCAACCTGCACGTGAACATCCTGTTCGACCCCGACGACGCCGGCGAACGCGAGCGCGCCGCGCGTTGCCTGCCACGCGTGTTCGACACGGTGCTGTCGCTGCAGGGCACGCTCTCGGGCGAGCACGGCATCGGTGCGGCCAAGCGCCCGTTCATGGCGCAGGCCTTCGACCCGCCGACGCTGGCGGCGATGCGAAGCATCAAGCAGGCCTTCGATCCCGATGGCATCCTGAACCCGGGCAAGGTCCTGCCCGATGCCTGGACGGATGCGGACCGTGGCTGAGTCGCTGGACGCACTGCTCGAGCGCATCCGCGCCTGCCGCCTGTGCGAGGCCGAGCTCCCGCTGGGCCCCAGGCCGGTCCTGCGTGCCCACGCCGACGCCCGCATCCTGATCGTGGGCCAGGCGCCGGGCACGCGCGTGCACCAGTCCGGGGTCCCGTGGAACGATGCCAGCGGCATCCGCCTGCGCCACTGGCTGGGCGTGGAGCGTGGGCAGTTCTACGAGGAGCGCGCGTTCGCGATCGTGCCGATGGGCTTCTGCTATCCCGGTCGCGGCAAGGCCGGCGACCTTCCGCCGCGCCCGGAGTGCGCGCAGACCTGGCACGGCCGCCTGCTGCCGCTGCTGCCGAAGATCGAACTCACGCTGCTGGTGGGCCACCATGCGCAGGCCTGGGGCCTGGGCGGACGCCGCCACGGCACCCTGACCGCCACCGTGCGCGCATACGGCGAGTACCTGCCCGCGGTGTTTCCGCTGCCGCACCCGAGCCCGCGCAACCAGCTGTGGCTGCGCAGCAACCCCTGGTTCGAGGACGAGTGCCTGCCGGTGCTGCGTGCGCGGGTGCGCGAAGCGCTGGAGCGATAGCGGCCGGGCGCGACCTCGAGGCAGGTCGATCGCGGCCATGAGCCGCTCCGACAACGCTACGTTGTGCCACGCCTTGACGGCGACACGGTGTAGGAGCGGGCGTTGCCCGCGAAGGGCGGAGCGCACGAGGGCGCCGGACCCCGGTCGCGGGCAACGCCCGCTCCTACGGGTTTCCGTCGATCCAATGTGGGAGCGGCCCATGGCCGCGATCAGCGAAGCGACAGCCCCACGGCCTTGCTTCGGCCGACAGGCTCTGCTGTCAACGCCCCAGCAGCGCCGCGAACACCCCCGCTCGCTCGCCGTGGGCCAGGACCTGTACGCAGGCGAACGCGTACAGCCCGGCAACGGCATCATCGAGCATGGCGCCCAATCCGCCGCCGAGCTTGTCGTCGATCATCGCCGCCGGCCACGGCTTGAGGATGTCGGCGATACGGAACAGCACGAAGCCCACGACGATCCAGTGCCAGCCGGGCGGCGCCAGGAACATGGTCAGCCAGAAGCCGACGAACTCGTCCCAGACCACCACGCCCGGGTCCTCGATCTTCAGCCGGCCGATCACGATGTCGCTGGCCCACACGCCCACTGCGAACGCCAGCACCAGCGTCGCCAGGTAGGCCGGCCAGGGCAGTTCGCGCAGCAGCAGGTAGGGCAGCACCGCGGCCAGCGTGCCGAAGGTCCCCGCAGCCACCGGCGCGAAGCCGGTCCCCAGACCCGAGGCCAGCCAGCCAGCCGGATGGCTCAGCACGGTGCGCGCGAATTCGCGCCAGGGCGTGACCGGCGCACGGCTCATGCGCCGTCCCCGCCGAAATGCGCGTAGCCGCTTCGCGGTGGGCGATAGTCGCTGCCATCCGGGGCGATCACGCAGACGCCGCTCCCGGCGACGATGCGGCCGATGCAGTGCATCGCGATGCCTTCGGCAAGCAATGCCGCCCTGGCCTGTTCCAGGTGCGAAGGCGCCAGCGCAAAGCACAACTCGTAGTCGTCGCCGGCGGCCAGCTGCAGCGGCCAGCGGTCGGCTTCGTCGAAAGCCTGCGCCAGCGCGGCGCTCGCCGGCAACCGCGCCAGCTCGACTTCGGCGCCCACGCCACTGGCCTGACCGATGTGCCCCAGATCCGCCAGCAGGCCGTCGGACAGGTCGATGCACGCCGAGGCGAACCCGCGCAGGGCCACGCCTGCTGCCAGCCGCGGCGTGGGTCGGTGCAGCCGCCCGGACAGCACGGCATCTCCGGCGCGGCCGTGTTCACGCAGCGCCAGTGCGCCGCCCGCATCACCCAAGGTGCCGGTGACGCAGACCGCATCGCCGCTGCGCGCCCCGCCGCGCTGCAGCGCCCGTCCCTCCGGAACCCACCCGATCGCGGTGACGCCGATCGTGCGCGGCCCGCGCGTGAGGTCGCCGCCGACCAGCGCGACCTGGTGCTTGGTGGCCAGCTCCAGGAACCCGTCCAGAAAGGCATCGAGCCAGTCGCTGTCCGGCTCGGGCAGGGTCAGCGCCAGTGTGGCCCAGGCGGCCTGGGCACCCATCGCCGCCAGGTCCGACAGGTTCACCGCCAGCGCCTTCCAGCCCACGTCGGCCGCCGCGTCGGCCACCGCGAAGTGCACGCCCTCGACCAGCGAGTCGGTGGTCACCACCAGCTCGTGACCGGAGCGCGGCGCCAGCACGGCGGCGTCGTCACCGATGCCCAGGCGCACGTCGGCGCGGGTCGCGGCGCGATGCCGGATGCGGTCGATCAGCTCGAACTCGCCAAGCCCCGCCACGTCAGCGCGCGCGCGCGGCGGCGACTTCCGCGGCGCGCCAGCTGCCCGCGGCACGGTCCAGCACGCCGTTGATGTAGGTGTGCCCGTGGTCGGCGCCGAAGCGCTTGGTGGCCTCGATCGCCTCGTTGATGACCACCCGATAGGGCACGTCCTCGCGGAACATCAGCTCGAATGCGGCCAGCCGCAGCACCGCACGCTCGATCGGGTCGACCCGCTCGATCGGCCGGTCCAGGAACTGCGCCAGCGCCTCGTCGATGCGCCCCTGGTGCGTTCCGATGCCGCGCAGCAGCGCCTCGAAGTACTCCTGGTCGGCGACTTCCATGTCCTGCTCGTCATGGAACTGCTCGATCACCTCGCGCATCGGCGTACCCGACAGCTGCCAGGCGTACAGCGCCTGCACCGCACGCCGGCGCGCGCGCGAGCGCGCAGCGGTGTCGATTCCGTCCGGGCGCGCGCTCACGCAAGCTCCCGCGCGAACTTCAACATCGCCAGCGCGGCCAGCGCGGCGTCCTCGCCCTTGTTGCCCTCGGCCCCGCCGGCCCGCGCCCATGCGTCGTGCTCGCGCTCGACCGCAAGCACGGCGTTGGCGACCGGCACGCCGGTTTCCAGCTGCACGCGCATCAGCCCGGCCGCGCACTGGTCGGCGACATGCTCGTAGTGCCGGGTCTGCCCGCGGATCACGCAGCCCAACGCGACGACCGCGGCGTAGCCTGCGCGCGCCAGCGCCTGCGCCGCGGATGGCAGTTCCCAGGCGCCGGGCACATGGAACTCGCGCACACTGGCGGCGTCGCCGCCGCGCCCGTACAGGGCATCGCGCGCACCCTCGAGCAGACGCGCGACGATCTCGTGGTTGAAACGCGTGGCCACCAGCGCGATGCGCGCGCCCGGCGGCACCGTGAGATTGCTGTCCATGGACGGGTTGCCGGACATCGGGTCGGGTCGGTCGTGAGGAGCGCGCAGCGAGATGGCCACGCGCTCGCGGGGAAGCGCATTGTAGCGGGCGCGGCGAGGGGGCGCGTTGCGGGCATAGGGAGACTTTGCAGCGCCACCCGGCGCCGCAAGCTCAGGGCGCGACGTATTCCTCCACCGAAAGCCCGAAGCCCCCCAGGGCCACCTGTTTGCGCGGTGCGCCGATCACCCGCAGCCGGCGCGCGCCCAGCTCGGCCAGGATCTGCGCACCGACCCCGTTGCGACGCCATTCGCGCACGCGCTGGTCGGCCGGCTCGGGCTCGCCTGCCCGCTGCAGCCGGGCCAGCAGCGCAGCCGGGTCATAACGCTCGGCCAGCACCACCACCGCCCCGCTGCCGGCGTCGGCCACGCGTTGCAGCGCGCCGGCCACCGACAGGCCCAGGTCGGGGCGCTCCACGTGCAGCACGTCGGTCAGCAGGTTCTTCACGTGCACCCGCACCAGGAATGGCTGTTCCGGGTCCGGAGTCCCTCGGACCAGCGCAAAGTGCAGGTCGTGGGCGATGCGGTCGCGGTAGGTGACCAGGGTGAAGCGGCCGAATTCGGTTTCCACCTCGCGGCTGTCCACGCGTTCGACCGTGGCCTCGGTCTCCAGCCGGTGGCGGATGAGCTCTGCGATCGAGCCCATCTTCAGCCCGCGCTCGCGCGCGAATGCCTCCAGCTGCGGCCGCCGCGCCATGGTGCCGTCCTCGTTCAGGACCTCCACCAGCACGCCGGCCGGCTCCAGCCCGGCCAGCAACGCCAGGTCGCTGGCCGCCTCGGTGTGGCCGGCGCGCGTGAGCACGCCGCCGGGCTGCGCCATCAGCGGGAAGATGTGCCCGGGCTGGCTCAGGTCCTCGGGACGCGCGTCCGGCCGCACGGCAGTGCGCACGGTGTGCGCCCGGTCGTAGGCCGAGATGCCGGTGGTCACGCCCTGGGCCGCCTCGATCGAAACGGTGAAGTTGGTACCGTAGGCCGAGCGGTTGTCGCGGACCATCAGCGGCAGCCGCAGCTGCGCGCAGCGCTCGCGCGTGAGCGCCAGGCAGATCAGACCGCGCGCATGGCGCGCCATGAAGTTGATGTCCTCCGGCCGCACCTTGCCGGCGGCCATGATCAGGTCGCCCTCGTTCTCGCGGTCCTCGTCATCGACGATCACGACCATGCGGCCGTCGCGGATGTCGGCGAGCAGTTCGGGGATCGGGGAAAAGGGCATGGCAGGCGGCGCAGCGGGGGTGGGTCGTATTCTAGGGCTTGCGGCGGAGGAGGAAGGGCTCGGGACTCGGGACTCGGGACTCGGGACTCGGGAAAGGCTCGCAGGTCGAAGGGTCCGGCTGTTCGTGCTTCGATACCTCAGCACGAACGGGACGCTCGCGGCGTTCACAGCCCAACATCACAGCGCGCGCCGCAACCTCACCGTTCGTGCTGAGGTATCGAAGCACGAACAGCCGGACCCTGGTTGGTGCGAGCTTTCCTGAGCCCTGACCTCTGAGCCCTGAGCCCTGCTCTCCAGCCCTACCCCACCATCCTCTCCACATACCGCGCAATCACATCCACCTCCAGGTTCACGTTCACCCCAAGGCAGATCCGCCCGAAGGTGGTGTGTGCCAGCGTGTGGGGGACCAGCATCACCTCGAAGCCGTCGGGGTGCACGGCATTGACCGTGAGGCTGGCGCCATCGACGGCGATCGAGCCCTTGACGGCGATGTAGCGCCGCAGGCTTGCCGGTGCATCGAATCGCCAGCACTGCGCGCGCGCGGCTTCAGTGATGCTGCGCACGGTCCCGGTGGCATCGACATGGCCGCTCACGATATGGCCGCCGAAGCGGGCGTCGGCGCGCACGGCGCGCTCGAGGTTGACGAAGTGGCCGGGGACATGGCCGCCCAGCGTCGTGCAGGCCAGCGTTTCGGTGGATACATCGGCGGTGAAACGCGCACCGTCGGCTGCGGCCACGGTCAGGCACACGCCGGCGACGCAGATGCTCTCCCCCGGCACCAGTGCTTCGCGCGGCGGCGCGGAGAAGGCGACGGTCAAGCGAAGGTCGCCATCGCCGTGCGCGATCGCCTCGATCGTGCCCACGTCCTCGATGATGCCGGTGAACATGCTCAGGCCTCCGGGCGGTACAGCAGGCGCAGGTCCGGCCCGACCCGCCGCGACTGGACCAGCGAAAAGCCGCGGCGCTGTGCCATCGTGCCCACGTCCAGCCCGCCCAGCAGCGGGCGGGCGCGCTCGCCCAGGACCACCGGTGCGACGTACACCAGCAGCTCGTCCACCAGCCCGGCTTCCAGCAGCGCGCCGCACAGCGTGGCGCCGGCTTCGACCTGGACCTCGTTGATGCCGCGCTGCGCCAGTGCCGCCACGGCCGCAGCCGGGTCGACGCGGTCGCCACGGGCATCGAGCGCGATGCGTTCGCAGCCGGACAGGTGTGCGGGCACCGCGGCGCCGCCAGCGTGCACGAGCAGCGTCGGTGCCGATGCGTCCAGGATCCTGGCGCCGGCCGGAATGCCGAGGTCCGCGGCCAGCACGACCCGCAGCGGCGGCGCGAACTCGGCCGGCTCGTCCAGCCGCACCGTCAGCATCGGATCGTCGGCGCGCACGGTGACATCGGTGGTCAACAGCGCACCGCAGCGCGCGCGCCAGCGTGCAACGTCGCGGCGCGAGGCGGCCGAGGAGATCCATCGGCTCTCGCCGCCGGCCAGCGCCGTGCGACCGTCCAGGCTCATCGCCAGCTTCACCCGCAGCCACGGCCGGCCGCGATGCACGCGCGACAGGAACCCCCGGTTGATCTCGCGCGCGGCCGCCTCCAGCAGGCCCGTGTCCACCTGCACGCCGCCTTCGCGCAGGCGCGCCAGGCCGCGACCGTTCACGTGCTCGAACGGATCGTGCAGGGCGCTGACCACACGCGCGATGCCCGCGGCCAGCAGCGCCTCTGCGCACGGCGGCGTGCGTCCATGGTGTGCGCACGGTTCCAGCGTGACGTAGGCGGTGGCGCCGCGGGCCCGCTCGCCGGCCGCCTGCAGCGCCAGCGGCTCGGCGTGTGCTTCGCCGGCGCGCCGATGCCAGCCTTCGCCGACGACCTCCTCGCCGTGCGCGATCACGCAGCCGACCGCGGGATTCGGCCGCGCCGTCCACTGCCCGCGCGCGGCCAGCCGCAGCGCGCACGCCATCATCGCGTGATCGACGGCCGAAAAGGGGGTCACTTGCGCCTGTCGTCCTCACCCAGCAGCGAAAGCTGGACCTGGTCGAGCGCCGGCAGGTCGCGCTCGAGCCGCTCGACCTCCTCGCGGAAAGCCTGCACGTCCTCGAAGCGGCGGTACACCGAGGCGAAGCGCACGTAGCCGACCTGGTCGAGCTTCTTGAGCGCCGCCATCACGTACTCGCCGATCCGGCGCGAGGGCAGTTCGCGTTCGCCGCTGGTGCGCGCGGCCTGGATGATGGCGTGCACCGCCACGTCGATCGCCTCGGCCGACACCGGCCGCTTCTGCAGCGCGCGCTCGAAGCCGGTACGCAGCTTGGTCTCGTCGAAGGCCTCGCGGCGGCCGTCGCCCTTGATCACGGCCGGCAGCTTGATCTCCGGCGTCTCGAAGGTATTGAAGCGTTCTCCGCAGGCCGGGCACTCGCGGCGCCGGCGCACGGTGCCGCCATCCTCGGTCAACCGCGAATCGATTACGCGGGTGTCTTCGTGCTGGCAGAAGGGGCAGTGCATCAGCGGGTTGGCGAGGTCTCGGAATCCAGAGCTTTTTTCCGCAAAAAACGCAAAAAACGCAAAAAAGGAGAGCAGGCGTGCCGGCAGCGGTACTGACTTGCCGCTTTACGCCTCCGCACAGGCTCAGTGACATCCCTCTCTTCGCATACTTTGCGTCCTTTGCGGACTCACTGCTTTCAACTGTAAACGGGAAAACGCCGACACTGTTCCACGACCCTCTCGCGCACGCGCGCGATCACCGATTCGTCCTCCGGCGCCTCGAGAACGTCGCAGATCCAGCCGGCCAGCTCGCGGCAGTCGGCCTCGCCGTAGCCGCGCGTGGTCACCGCCGGCGTGCCCAGGCGCAGGCCCGAGGTGACGAACGGCGAGCGCGGGTCGTTGGGCACCGCGTTCTTGTTGACCGTGATGTGGGCTGTCCCGAGCGCGGCCTCGGCGTCCTTGCCGGTCACCTCGCGGCCGATCAGGTCGACCAGGAACAGGTGGTTCTCGGTGCCGCCGGAAACGATCCGGACCCCGCGCGCGATCATGGTGGCGGCCATCGCCCTGGCATTGGCGACCACCTGCCGCTGGTAGTCGCCGAACTCCGGCTGCAGCGCCTCCAGGAAGGCGACCGCCTTGGCTGCGATCACGTGCATCAGCGGGCCACCCTGGGTGCCCGGGAACACCATCGACTGCAGCTTCTTCTCGATCTCCGGGTTGGACCTTGCCAGGATCAGGCCGCCGCGCGGCCCACGCAGGGTCTTGTGCGTGGTGGAGGTCACCACGTCGGCATGCGGCACCGGATTCGGATACACGCCGGCGGCGACCAGACCGGCCACGTGCGCCATGTCGACCACGAAATACGCACCCACGTCCCGGGCGATCTGCGCCATGCGCTCCCAGTCCACCACCTGCGAGTAGGCCGAGAAGCCGCCGATGACCATCCGGGGACGGTGCTCGCGCGCCAGCCGCTCGACCTCGTCGTAGTCGATCAGGCCGGTGTCCACGTCGATGCCGTACTGCACCGCGTTGAACAGCTTGCCCGAGAAATTGACCTTGGCGCCGTGGGTCAGGTGGCCGCCGTGCGCCAGGCTCATGCCCAGCAGGGTATCGCCGGGCGCCAGCAGCGCCAGGTACACGGCCGCATTGGCCTGCGATCCCGAATGCGGCTGCACGTTGGCGTAGTCGGCGCCGAACAGCTGCCTGGCACGCTCGATTGCCAGGGTTTCGGCCACGTCCACGTACTCGCAGCCCCCGTAGTAGCGCTTTCCCGGGTAGCCCTCGGCGTACTTGTTGGTCAGGACCGAACCCTGCGCCTGGAGCACGCGCGGGCTGGCGTAGTTCTCCGAGGCGATCAGCTCGACGTGGTCCTCCTGGCGCCGGAGCTCGTCGGCAAGGGCGCGGGCCAGCGCATCGTCGAAGCCGGCGATCTGCATGCTCGGGTCGAACATCCGGGTTCCTGGTCAGCGGCGGAATCCCGCGATTCTACCGTTTCGACGGGCGTGGCTGCCGGGGCAGGCCAGGCGTTCCGGCAGCCCGATCGCGGCCATGGGCCGCTCCCACAACGCGTTCGGGGTCGCTCATGGAGGCCCCACCCTGCCTCGAGCCGAGTGCCGCTTGCCGGTGTCGCTCGCGGGGACGTTGGCGACATGGATGTCGCCAAAGAGCCCCCAGGGACGGGTTTACGGCGATCCCCGCGAGCGACACCGGCAAGTGGCACGGCCTACGGAGAGGAACGCCGCCCGTTCAGCGCACCACCAGCCCCCTCGTGGCCTTGCACCGGCGCATCGGCGATAATGCGCGGCTCGCTTTTCCAGCTTCCCGGCCGCCCGCCCGGCTCGCAGCCAGGCACCGTGCGGCCCGCGTCCCAAGGACCGCCATGCAGTACATCTACACCATGATCGGGGTCAGCAAGGTCGTTCCCCCGAAGCGCCAGATCATCAAGGACATCTCGCTGTCGTTCTTCCCCGGCGCCAAGATCGGCCTGCTGGGCCTCAACGGCGCCGGCAAATCGACCGTGCTGCGGATCATGGCCGGCGTCGACCACGATTACCTCGGCGAG
>DASRZM010000073.1:0-19220 GCA_035686365.1 Lysobacteraceae bacterium
CGGTCGAAACGGCCGGACACAGCCGAAAACCGGGTTGGTGGATCGGATCGAGGCGGAGGGCTGAAACGCAAGCCGGATGCGGCCTGCAGGGTGGTGGCCAGGGACGGAATCGAACCGCCGACACGGGGATTTTCAGTCCCCTGCTCTACCAACTGAGCTACCTGGCCCCGGGTGCCGCGGAGCCGCGGGATCTGGAACTGCGCCCTGGGAGGTCGGGCGGCGAAGGCGCGGAATTAAAGCCGTTGCCGGGGCCTGCGTCAAGGCCGTTCACGCCCGGCTGCGGGCCATTGCGCGAGGCTGGGGCTGAACCGGCGGGCAAGCGCGGACTGCATCCGTGCAACGCGCAGCGCGCGGCGTCCGTCTGTCGGAAAACAGCCCTGCAGGAGGTTTCCATGAACACCTTTCGCGCATCGGCGATGGTATTGGGCGTGTTGGCCACGGGCATCGCGCTGACGGCCTGCGCGCGCGGTAGCGGCGAGTACCGCGGGCCCGAGGCCCGCATGGCCGACCGGCTGGCGTTCTACGAGCGTTTCGCAGGGCCGCCGGTCGACTCGTTCCACTTCTGGCAGCTGCTGCGGTTCGAGACCCTGGGCGAATACACCGTGGCGGTGTGGCCGACCCTGGACGAGGCGTACCTGGTGCAGGTGCGCAAGCCGTGCCAGGGACTGGAGTTCGCGCAATCGATCGGGCTCAGTTCGACGCAGCATCGCGTGCACCAGCGTTTCGATACGGTCAGCTTCCGGGAACAGAAATGCCGGATCGCGCAGATCCGGCCGGTCGACGGGTTGGCGCTGAAGCGGGCCGAACGCGGGGAGTAGGCAGGATCGGCGAGGCGTGGACGCGGCGTTACTCGGGCGGCGAGTAGCCGGCGGGCTTCTCGGCGCCTTCGCCGAACAGGAACCGCTCCATCTCGGTCTCCAGGAACGCGCGGTGCTTGGGGTCCAGCGGCGAGAGCCTGTTCTCGTTGATCAGCAAGGTCTGGTGGGCCAACCATTGGGCCCAGGCCGACTTGCCGATGTGCTCGTACACGCGCTTGCCCAGCGCGCCGGGCCAGGGCACGAAGTCCAGGCCTTCGGTTTGCTGATGCTCCTTCTGGCAGTACACCGTGCGGTTCATTGCGTGCAGCTCCTTGCGCGTGCGTGGTCGTGCAGCAGGCGCCGGATCGGCGCCGGCATGCCGATGTTGGCGAACTCGGCCGGATCGGTCCAGCGCAGCGGGTCGTCGGCCGCGCGCAGGGCAGGGCGCGGATCGATGCGCAGGCGCAGCGGCCGCGCCTCCAGCGTGAAGTGCGTGAACTGGTGCCGCAGCGGCGGCAGGGCTTCGGCAGCCGACCAGTCCGCGGCGAAACGCGCGTTCAGCCAGTCGCGCGCCTGCGCTTCGTCGGCGGCATCGGGCAGCGACCACAGGCCCGGCCAGACGCCAGCGCCGGGGCGGCGCTGCATGGCGATTCGACCGTCGGCGTCCTCCAGCCACAGCAGCACGGCCTGGCGCGTGGGCCGGACCCGGCGTGGACGCGGCGTCGGCAACTCGCCTACGCGTCCAGTGGCGTGGGCGACGCAGTCGATGCGCAGCGGGCATGCATTGCATCGCGGGCGGCTGCGCGTGCACACGGTCGCACCCAGGTCCATCTGCGCCTGCGTGTAGTCGGCCATCCGCGACTGCGGGAGCAGCCGGCCGGCAAGCGACCACAGCGCATTGGCCACGGCGGCTTCGCCGGGCCAGCCTTCGATGCCCTGCCAGCGCGACAGCAGGCGCCGGACGTTGCCGTCCAGGATCGGCCAGCGCTGCCCGTGCGCCTGCGCCAGGATCGCGCCGGCGGTGGAGCGCCCGATGCCGGGCAGCGCCGACAGCGCTCCAAAATCGGCCGGGAGTTCGCCGCCGTGGCGCTCCATGCATATGCGTGCGGCACGGTGCAGGTTGCGCGCCCTGGAGTAGTAACCCAGCCCGGACCACAGGGAAAACACGATGTCCGGATCGGCCGCCGCCAGCACCGGCAGCGCGGGCAGTCTCGCAACGAAGCGCTCGAAGTAGGGCACCACGGTCGCGACCTGGGTCTGCTGCAGCATCACCTCCGACAGCCACACCCGGTAGGCTGAGCGCGGTCGTTGCCAAGGCAGGTCGTGACGGCCGTGGGCGTCGAACCAGCGCAGCAGCCGGTCGGCAAAGCAACTGTCGGCCGCCGCGCTCATGGCTCTGCCTGCGGCGCGTCCCCGGCCGGCTCGTCATCGCCCGAATCCAGGCGCACGCGCACGCCCTGCAGCTGGATGGTATCGAACACCAGGCGCCCGGCCTCGAGCTGGCCGGTGGCCGGCGGCAGCGGCGTTGCCTGCGGGTCGGTCAGCCAGCCGGCGACGTCGCCCAGGGCGAACCGGCCGCGCAGCGACTCGGCGCCGCGGTGCAGGGCGAACACCAGATCACCCTGCAGGTCCGGAGTCCCGAGGTACTCCAGGTCGAATCGCGGCGCCTGCGGCGGGTCGCTGGCCGGCAGCAGCCCCGGCCACTGCGGTGGCCAGCGGGCGAGCCGCCCCGACAGCGTGAGCTCGACCGGCGTCGGCAGCCGCAGCCCGAAGCGGCCGTTGGCTTCCAGCCACGGTTCGCCACCATCGCGTGGCGCCAGCAGCAGGCCCAGGTCACCCAGTTCGAGCGCACCGGCCGGTGTGCTCGGAATCGTGTTCACGGACAAGGAGAAGTCGTGGCGGGCGTCGTTGCGCTGCAGGACACCGTCGAGCTCGAGTTCGAATCGCCGGCCCGCCCGCAAGGTGCCCGCGTCGAGCGCGATTTCGACGAGCTGCCAGTCGCCTGAAACGATCTGGCCGTCGGTGACCGAGACGCCGCCGGTGATGTGCGGCAGTTCGATCGGTCCCGGCGGACCCTGCTCGGGCAGCGACGCGCGCCAGCGCGACCAGGCGCGCAGGTCCAGCACCGGCTGCTGCAGGTCGGCGCCGGTGACGGTGACCTCCTCTTCGAACAGCGTTCGCCACGGCAGCGCGAACTCGACGCCCACCGCGGTCAGGATCGGTGCATCTGCGGGCGCGCGCACCGCCAGGCCCGACAGTTCCACGCCCAGTTGCGGAAACAGCCCGACCTGGGCCGGTCCCGATGCCGTCCACTGCAGCCCGGTCGCCTGGCCGGCCTGCTCCAGCACCAGCGCTGCGACCCGTTCGGCGTCGAAGAAGCTGCGCACGGCCAGCGCGGCGCCGAGCAGCACGGCGAGCGCCGCGCCGGCCACCCACGGCCAGCGCCTGCGCGGCGTGCGGGCGGGCGGCGTGCTCAAGCGCCCAGCGTCGCGGGCAACAACGCGTCGACGAACGCGTCCGGATCGAAGTTGCGCAGGTCCTGCGGCCGTTCGCCCAGCCCGATGTAGCGGATCGGCAGACCGAACTCGCGCGCCAGTGCGAACACCACGCCGCCCTTGGCGGTGCCATCGAGCTTGGTCACCGCCAGCCCGCTGACCTGCGCGGCCTGGCGGAACTGCCGGACCTGGCTGATCGCGTTCTGCCCGGTGGTGCCGTCGATGATCATCAGCACCTCGTGCGGTGCGGCGGCATCGAGCTTGCCGAGCACGCGGTGGATCTTGCCCAGCTCGTCCATCAGGCCCGATTGCGTGTGCAGGCGACCGGCGGTGTCCACGATCAGCACGTCGGCATCGCGCGCGCGCGCCGTCGCCAGCGCGTCGTAGGCCACGCTAGCCGAGTCGGCGCCGGCGCCCTGGGCGATCACCGGCACCTGGTTGCGCTCGCCCCAGGCCTGCAGCTGTTCCACTGCGGCGGCGCGGAAGGTGTCGCCAGCCGCCAGGACCACCGCGCGGCCCTGGTCGGCGAAGCGGCGGCCCAGCTTGCCGATCGTGGTGGTCTTGCCGACTCCGTTGACCCCCACCGCCAGGATCACGAACGGCCGATGGACCGGTGCGATATCCAGCGGCACGGCCACCGGTCGCAGCACGGCGACGAGTTCGGCGCGCAGCGCGGCCAGCAGTGCGGCGGGGTCGGCGAACTCGCGCGCATGCAGGCGCCGGCGCAGCGCATCGATGATCTGGACCGTTGCGGTGACGCCCACATCGGCGCCCAGCAGCGTGGTCTCGATGTCCTCGAGCAGGTCCTCGCCCAGCGCCGGGTGCCCGGCGAACAGTCGCGAGAAGCCGCGCGCGAACGTGCTGCCGGAAAGTTTCTCCCGCCAGGCGGGGGGTTCCTGGGCGGCAGCCGGCGCGGCGGCGGGCGGCGCCACGTCCAATTCCGTTCCGGCCGCTGCATCGTCGTCGGCCGGCTTCTTCTTCCAGAATCTGATCATGGTGCGAGCTGCGGAACGCCGTGCGCGGGCGGGGCCCGCGGAGCGAGGCGGGTCGGGTCGACGCCGTCGGGTCGCGGCGGTTCGACAGGGCCGGCCGTGCGACGCTTAAACTTGGCGCTTTCGGGCATGGTAGCACCGCGATGCGTCGAGCCCGCATGAGCACAACCGGCCCGCGAGGCAGCGTGCGGATCGTTGGCGGCCGCCTGCGCGGCTCGCGCCTGCCGGTGGCGGCACAGCCCGGCATGCGGCCGACTCCGGACCGCGTGCGCGAGACGCTGTTCAACTGGCTGCAGCCGGTGATCGACGGGGCGCGCTGCCTGGACCTGTTCGCCGGGTCCGGTGCGCTCGGCCTGGAGGCGGTTTCGCGCGGGGCCGTGCAGGTGCTCATGGTCGAGCGCGACCCGGCACTGGCGCGGGCCCTGCGCGAGCAGGCCGAGCGCCTGCTCGCAGCGGAGGCCGAGATCCTGTGCACCGATGCACTGGCGCTGCTGCGTGGGCCGGCGACGCCTGCCTTCGACGTGGTCTTCGTCGATCCGCCATTCGGCCAGGCGCTGTGGGCGCCGGTGCTCGATGCATTGCCCGCCTGGCTGCGGCCGGGCGCGCTGGTGTACGTGGAATCTCCCGTCGATGCCGCACTGGAGCCGCCCCGGGGCTATGCACTGCACCGGGAAGGGCGCACCCGCGAGACGCGCTACGCACTGTACCGCTACGGGCCCTGACGGCGGCGCCGGGCGGGCCCCGCCTGCTACACTCCGGGGCGGCACACCGAGCGAGACCGAACGCCACGCATGAATGCGGCCCGCCGCCGGATCGCGGTCTATCCGGGCACCTTCGATCCCATCACCAACGGCCACATCGACCTGGTCAACCGCGCCGCGCCGTTGTTCGAGAGGATCATCGTGGGTATCGCCGAAAGCCCGGGCAAAGGGCCCGCGTTCACCCTGGCCGAACGCGTGGCCATGGCGAGCGAGGCGCTGGCGCACCTGGACAACCTCGAGGTGCGCGGATTCGACGGGTTGCTGGCGCACTTCGTGCGCGAGATGCAGGCGGGCATCCTGCTGCGCGGCCTGCGCGCGGTGTCCGACTTCGAGTACGAGTTCCAGCTCGCCAGCATGAACCGCCACCTGATTCCCGAGGTCGAAACGCTGTTCCTGACACCGGCCGAGCAGTACAGCTTCATTTCCTCGTCCCTGGTCCGCGAGATCGCACGGCTGGGCGGTGACGTTTCCGGTTTCGTGCATCCCGCGGTCCAGACGGCGCTGTGCTCGAAATGGTCCTGCAACGATTGATCGAAACACGAGTGGAGACGGCGAACATGGCAAAGACGATGCAACTGGTTGCAGTGGCGCTGCTGCTGGCGCTGCTGGGGGGCTGCGACAAGGGCAAGGAGGAAGCCACGCAGGCCGCACCGCAGGAGGTGCGCGCGCCTGCCAATGGCGACGAGAAGGCATGGCGCGACTACCTGGTCGCGGTCGTCAAGCAGAACATGCAGGACATCCGCAGCAGTCCGTACATGTACTACCTGCCCAAGACCGACGACCCGGAATACCAGGAGAAGTACGACCGCCAGCTCGACAACGTTTCCAATACCGTCGCGCGCGGGGTGCTGCCGGGCAACATGCTGGCGTTCGGCTCTCCCGATTCGGGGCGGATGGCGGACATGATCTCCGTTGCATTCACCGAAGCCGCGGAGGGCTCGATGCAGGGCGTGCGGGTCCTGTTCATCGGCAAGCCGGCCGACCGCGACCGCGTCGCCGAGGCGGTGGCGCCTTCGGGCGCGCAGTTCGTGTTCGTCGACGCAAGATGAGGCAGCGCGGCGGCGTGCGTTGCAGCGCGCCTCCGCCATCGCCTGGATGGCCCTGAGGATCAACGAGCTCTGCGTGAACTGCGACGTCTGCGCCCCGGTGTGTCCGAACGAGGCGATCTCGATGGGCGCGCAGATCTACGAGATCGATCCGCGGCGCTGCACCGAGTGCGTCGGCCACCACGACGAGCCCCAGTGCGTGATCGTCTGCCCGGTCGAGTGCATCGATCCGGACCCGGACAGGCCCGAGAGCAGGGAGCAGCTGATGGTGAAGTTCGTCCGCCTGGGCGGGGGTGCGGCATGAGCATGCGGGCAATGTGGCTGGCGCTGTCGCTGCTGGCGCCGGCGGTAGCCGCTCCGGCCGAAGCCCCGGTCGGCGCACGGCCGCCCGGAGCGGCCATCGCCAGTGCGCATTCGCTGGCCACCGACGCCGGTTTCGAGATCCTGGCCGCGGGCGGCAACGCTTTCGACGCGGCTGTCGCGACCGCTGCCGTACTTTCGGTGGTCGAGCAGACCAGTTCGGGCATCGGCGGCGGCGGGTTCTACCTGCTGCACTTCGGCGACGGCCGCGACAGCGTGTTCGTGGACGCGCGCGAGGTCGCGCCGGCCGCGGTCCGCGCCGCCGACTACCTCGACGCCGAGGGCAACCTCGACCGCGACCGCAGCGTCAATGGCCCGTTGTCGGCCGGCATCCCGGGTGCCGTCGCAGCCATGGAGCACGTGTCCTCGCGCTACGGCACGCTGCCGCTGGCACGCACGCTGCAACCGGCGATCCGGATCGCCCGCGAAGGGTTCCCCGTATACGAAAAGCTCGCCCGCATGGCGGCCGCGCGCGCGCAGGTGCTGGCACGCTACCCGGCCTCGGCGACACTGTACCTGCCCGGCGGCGAGCCGGTGGCGGTCGGCCACCGGCTGCTGCAACCGGACCTGGCCTGGAGCATCGGGCAGATCGCCGAACACGGTGCCGAGGCTTTCTATCGGGGCGAGCTGGCGCAACGGATCCTGGCGGGGGTGCGCGCGGCCGGCGGCAACTGGACGGCGCAGGACCTGGCCGGCTACCGGGTGGTCGAACGCGAGCCGATCGCGTTCGACTACGGCGGCCACCGGATCGTCACCGCGCCGCCGCC
The DNA here is from genome assembly GCA_035686365.1 of Lysobacteraceae bacterium. Classification (GTDB taxonomy): domain Bacteria; phylum Pseudomonadota; class Gammaproteobacteria; order Xanthomonadales; family Xanthomonadaceae; genus DASRZM01. Next base: position 7,219 of record DASRZM010000073.1, read on the forward strand.
GTCCTCCGGCGGCGTGGCGCTGGCGACCATGCTCAACGTACTCTCCGGCTACGAGCTGCAACGGCTGGAAACGGCGCCGCGCGTGCACCTGATCGTGGAGGCGATGCGGCGCGCCTATCGCGACCGGACCCTGTACCTGGGTGACCCGGATTTCGTCGAGGTCCCGGTCGGGCGGCTGGTGCACCCGCATTACGCGGCCGGCCTGCGCGCGTCGATCCGGCTGGACCGGGCCACGCCCAGCGGGATCCTGCCGGGCATCGAGTCCAGCGGCGAGGGGACCGATACCTCGCACCTGTCGATCATCGACTCGGAGGGCAACGCGGTCTCGGCTACGCTGACGGTGAACCTGCCGTTCGGCTCGGGCTTCACGGCGCCGGGCACCGGCATCATCCTCAACAACGAGATGGACGATTTCGCACTGAAAGCCGGCGTGCCCAACGCCTACGGGCTGATCGGCGTGGACGCCAACGCCCCCGAACCGGGCAAGCGCATGCTCTCGTCGATGACGCCCACGATCGTGCATTCGCCGGACCGGCTGGCCGTGATCGGCACCCCGGGCGGCGGACGCATCATCACCATGGTGCTCACCGGAGTGCTGGAACTGATCCGGGGCGCACATCCGCGCGAGGTGGTCGCCGCGCCGCGCTTCCACCACCAGTACCTGCCCGATGTGATCTCCGCCGAACCCGGCGCGCTGGATGTCGGCGTCCGCCGCTGGCTCGGCGATGCCGGCCACACCATCAGCGACGGCGAGCAGACCTGGGGCAACCTGCAGGTGGTGGCCTGGGACAAGCGTGCCGGAACACTGGCCGGCGGCAGCGACCCGCGCAGCGGCGCCGGCAAGGCACGCGTGGAAATCGCCGACAAGACGCAACCATGAAGCTGTGGTCGATCATGGGCAATTCCCAGCGTCTGGATGGTGGCGCCATGTTCGGCAACGTGCCGCGCGCGGTGTGGTCCGGATGGCTGGAGCCCGACGCCGAGCACCGGGTGCCGCTGGCGTGCCGGGCCCTGTTGTCGACCGATCTCGCCGGCCGGACGGTGCTGTTCGAGACCGGCATCGGCGCCTTCTTCGAGCCACGGTTGAAGCGGCGCTACGGCGTGGTCGAGGACACCCACGTGCTGCTGCAGTCGCTGCATGAGGCCGGCTTCGCACACACGCACATCGACGCGGTGGTGCTCAGCCACCTGCACTTCGATCATGCCGGGGGCCTGCTGGCGCCCTGGCGCGAGGGCGAGGCACCGCAGCTGCTGTTTCCCAATGCGCGCTACATCGTCGGCCGCGAGTGCTTCGAGCGCGCGCGCGCGCCGCACGACCGCGACCGCGCTTCCTTCATCCCCGGGCTCCCGGAGCTGCTGCTCGACAGCGGCCGGCTGGAGCTGGTCGAGGGCGAGCACTGTCCCAGCCTGGGGCCGGCCGTGCGTTTCCATTACAGTTCCGGGCACACGCCCGGGCTGATGCTGGCGGAGATCGTCGGTCCGGAAGGGCGCGGCGGCGTGGTGTTCTGCGCCGACCTGATCCCGGGGCGTCCGTGGGTGCACCTGCCGGTGACGATGGGCTACGACCGATACCCTGAGCTGCTGATCGACGAGAAGCGCCATTTCCTCCGGGACATGGATGCGCGCGGTGTCCGCCTGTTCTTCACCCACGACGCCGAGTGCGCTCTGGCGACGGTGGAGCACGATGCGCAGGGGCGCTGGTCCGCACGCTGCGTGGCCCCGACCCTGAGCGCCGAGCCGCTGGCCGCATGAGCCGCGGACCCGCCCTGCTGGTCGCGGCCGTCCTGGGCACGGCCACGGCGGCCGAACGGCCGGATCCGGCGCAGGTTCAGGCGCGCGCCTTCGATCCGGATTTCGGCATCGCCGCAACGGCGCTGGTACTCGCGCGAACGGTCGAGATGTACCAGTGGCAGGAAGTCGAGCGCGGTGCGCTTCCCGAGTACGTCCAGGAGTGGGTGGAAACGCCGATCGACTCTTCCGGCTTCGTGCTGCCGCAGGGCCACGCCAATCCGCCGATGCCGTTCGGCTCGGCACGGTTCCCGGCACCGGAGGTGACCTACCGCGGCGAGCCGGTCGACCTGACCGCCTGGGAAGCGACTTCGGACCGCCTGCCGCTGGATGTGGATGTGGCTGTGCTGCCGCCCAATCTTGCGGCCAGCCTGCAGCCGGGCGACGGCGGACTGACCAGTTCGCAGGATCCCGCTGTGCCCCGGGTCGGGGACATCCGCCTGCGCTGGTCGATCGTTCCGGTTTCCGCGTTGCCACCGCTCGAGCGCAAGGGGCCGGGCTGGGTGCCGCACGGGACGCAGGCCACGGTCGATGCGATCCCGGGTCTGCCCGGTACCGACCGCGTGCGGCCCGGACTGTGGGCCGCGCTGGTCGTGCTGCTGCTCGTCATCGGCGTGTTGCTCTGGCACGGGCGAGGATCAGCGCGGACCCGACGGCGGTGAACAGCCGCGATGCGGGGCTGGCTGCTTCGCGGCGGCGCTTCCTGCGGGCGGCTGCCGCCGGGCGAGCCCATGGCGGTGGACTGGGTCGATATCGAAGCGCCCGATCAGGGTGTGCTCGCCGGCACCGCACGCGGTGTGCAACTGCAGGGATTCGCGGCCGGCGCCGCGTGCTTCACGCGACTGGAGGGCATCTTCGCCGGTCGCGACGAGATCTTCTTCACTTCCACCGACGGCAGTCCGGCCGCCTGCGGGCAGGTCTTCGTCTACCGGCCGGACCGCTTCACCGGCGACTTCCGCGGCAGCGAGTGGGCCGGCGCATGCTTCTCTCCGGACGGCCGCTGGCTGTTCGCCAACATCTATTCGCCCGGGTTCAGCGTCGCGATCACCGGGCCATGGCGCGAGGACCTGATATGAGCACTGGCACGATCGTCCCGCACATCACCGCGGTCTATGCGGCGTTGTCGGCAATCCTGGTCATGATCCTGGCCCTGCGCGTGGTCGCGATGCGGCGGGCCGCGCGGGTGGGACTGGGTGATGGCGGCAACGCCGCCCTGGCGCAGCGCATCCGCGTCCACGGCAACGCCATCGAGAACCTGCCGCTGGCATTGCTGCTGCTGCTGTTGCTCGAGCTCACCGGCGCGCCGGTGCTGCTGCTGCACGGTTTCGGCGCCTTGCTGCTGGGTGCGCGTGTGCTGCATGCCTGGGGTCTTTCCACGCGGCCGGGCGGTTCCTTCGGCCGCTTCAGCGGCACCTTGGTCACCTGGCTGCTGGTGCTGGCGATGGCGGGGTGGCTGATTGTGGGGCGGCTGCTGGGTTGAGCTCCGGGACTCGGGACTCGGGACTCGGGACTCGGGACTCGGGACCGGCGTGCAGCCCCTCTCCCCCGGGAGAGGGGTTGGGGTGAGGGTCCGGCGAAGCCCACGCCATCGAGCGCTTGCCCGGCCCCGTCCGTGATCGGGGCCCGCCGCGCCGGGTTTCAGCCACTGCCCGTCGACACCGTGACCCCGTGGCGACCTTTTCCCGAGGTCAGGGCACGGCGGCATCAACCGGCCGCGGTTCCGTCGGCGTTGCGGTGGATGAAGTACAGGCCCGCGTACAGCTTGGCGTCGATCGCGTAGCCCGCGGCCGCCCGGGCCGAGAGCCATGCGGCGGCTTCCTCGCATGGAACCTCGTGGACGGTGATCTGCTCGCTGTCGTCTCCTCCGCCGGCACCGACCCGCTGAAGCCCGCGCGCGCGCACGAACGCGACCACCTCGTTGCTCATCCCGGCCGAGGTCGGCCCCTGGCACAGGAAGTCCACGTGCCGGGCACGCCAGCCGGTTTCCTCTTCCAGCTCGCGGATCGCAGCCCGTTCGATGGTGTCCTCGCCCTCCTGGTCGCCGACCAGCCCGGCCGGCATCTCGATGGTCGGCTGCCCGAGCGGGATGCGGAACTGCTCGACGAAGACCACCTTGTCCTGCGGCGTGACGGCCACGATGATCACCGCGCCGCTGGCGTTGACGCGCTCGGCATATTCCCAGTGCCCGCGGCGGACCAGCCGCAGGTAGCGTCCATTGCAAAGCGATTCGGCCTGGTCCATCTTCGCGCCCCTCCGGTGTGCTTGGATGCTAGCCGGCGCGGCCGCCCGGCGGGAACCTTCCGCCACCGGGCCGGTCGCAGCACACTCACCGGGACCCCGAGCACGTGCCCACGAACATGAATCACAAGTGGCTGCCTTGCCTGCTCCTGCTCGCCGCGACCGCCGTTTCGCAGGCGCAGGCGCCGGCCGACCGCGCCTCGGCACTGGCCGCCGAGGCCGGCGCGATCAACGACACCGCTGCGCTGGAACGCGCCGCCCGTACGGCGGTGCGCATCGGCGACAGCGAGGCGGCGATCGCCGCCTGGAAGCGGCTGACGGAAATGCGCCCGCACCTGGGCCGCTACAAGCTCGAGCTGGCGGCCGCGTACGCGGCCCAGGACGACAAGAGCGCTAGCTACAACGCGCTGCTCGAGCTGCAGGCCCAGGGCTATGCCTTCGACATCGGCCAGGACCCACGCTTTGCGAAGGTCGCCACCACCGAGGCCTGGAAGTTCATCGTCCAGGGCCTGGACGCCAACCGGGCGCCGTTCGGAGAAGGCGAGGTGGCCTGGACGCTGCCCGCGCAGGATCTGCTGATCGATGCCCTGGCCTGGGACCCGACCGGCAAGCAGCTGCTGGTGGGCAGCGCGCGCAGTGGCGCGGTGTATGCCGTCGGCCGCGGCGGCCAGCTCCGGCCACTGGTGCAGGCCGACGCGGACAACGGGATGTGGGCGGTGTTCGACCTGGCCGTGGACGCGGGCCGGGGCGTGCTCTGGGTGGCCAGCACCGCGGTGCCGCACTTCCGCGGCTACGACCCGGAACAGGATCTGGGCCGCGCCGGCGTATTCCGGTTCGACCTTCGCAGCGGCCGCTTCGTCGAACGCTTCCTGTCGCCCTCGATTCCGGGCCAGAGCTTCTTCATCTCCAGCCTGGCACTGGCCCCGGACGGCACCGTGTATGCCGCCGACGGCGTCAACAACGCCGTGTACAGCGTCGGCAAGGAGGGCTTCCGCCGGCTGTTCCACGCGCCAAGCATGACCAGCATCCGCGGCATGGCCGTATCGGGCGACGGCGGCACGCTGTATTTCGCCGACCACGAGCTCGGCATCCTGGGATTCGACCTGGCTTCGGGCAAGCCGTTCGACGTGCGGGTACCCAGGAACCTCGCGCTGGGCGGGATCGACGGCATGGAGTGGTGGCAGGGACACCTGATCGTGGTGCAGAACCGGATGCAGCCCAGCCGGGTGATGCGGCTGCAGCTGTCATCGGACGGCCGCTCGATTGCCGGCGTGGTGCCACTGGAGGCCAACAAGCCGGCCCTGACCTTCCCGACGGCCAGCACGCTGGCCGGAGACAGCCTGTACCTGATCGCCAACAGTCCCAAGCGCCATTACGACCGCTTCGGTGCGCTCAAGACCGGCGATGCGCCCGAGGCCACGCGCATCTACCGCCTGCAGGCGGACTTCGAGGGTGCACAGCCCAAGTCGGTGACCACGCCGATCCGGTGACGGTCGCGACCGGTCCCGGCTCAGCCCAGCGCCTCGAACAGGCGCCGGCGGGTCATCGGCCCGATCCGGAGCCGGTCGAGCAGCCCCTGCAGCGCCGCGCGATCGGGCTCGCTCACGCTGGCGTCGCCCACCTCCTCGGGCAACGGCACGTCGCACACGATGGTGGCCAGCTGGCGCGAGAGCCGCGCCTGTGCTGCATGCGTGCGCAGGCGTTGCGCGTGCGACCTGGCACCACGCAGGCGCAGGAACGGGACTTCCTCCACGCGCGCAAGCAACGCCTCCAGGTCGCCGAAATGGGACAGCAGCGCCGCGGCGCTCTTGGGCCCGATGCCCGGCACGCCGGGGATGTTGTCGACCGCATCGCCGGTCAGGCCCAGCAGGTCGGGCAGGCGCTCGGCCGGCACGCCGAAGCGCGCCAGCACACCGTCTCGGTCCCAGCGCACGCCGCGCGCGTAATCCCATTGCTGGTCGCCCTCGGCGAGCAGCTGTGAGAGGTCCTTGTCCGGGGAGACGATCACGCAGCGCACTCCGGCCGCGCGGCGTCGCGCCGCCAGCGTCCCGATCAGGTCGTCGGCCTCGTGGCGCGCATCGATCATGGTGGTCAGACCCATCGCCCGCACCAGTTCCATGCAGTGCGCGAACTGCCGCTTCAGGGGCGCCGGCGCCGGGTCCCGGTTGGCCTTGTACTCCGGGTACAGCTCGTTGCGGAACGAGGATTCCAGCGAGGCGTCGAAGGCCACCGCCAGGTGGCGCGGGCGCGTGTTTTCCAGTAGCTCGACCATGAATCGCGCGAAGCCGTACACGGCATTGGCCGGTTCTCCGTCGCTGTCGCGGAATGCGGCCTCCGGCAGCGAGTGCCAGGCCCGGAACACGTAGATGCTGGCGTCGACCAGGTACAGCGTGGACGCCGGCGCGGGATTCATCGCGTCCATTCGGTGACCCGCGAGCGGGCATCGGGCCGTTCTCTTTCGGGCATCTGCATCTTCGCCGTGCCGACGTGGACGAAGCCGAGGACGCGCTCGTGCTCCTCCAGCCCCAGCCAGCCGGCGACCTGCGCGTCGTAGGCTGGCCAACCGGTCAGCCACTGCGCGCCGAATCCCAGCTCCTGTGCGGCCAGCAACAGCGAAAAGCACACGCAGCCGCCCGAGAGCAGCTGTTCCTGCTCAGGGATCCGATGACCCGGGGCAATCCGGCTGACTACGGCCACCACCAGCGGTGCATGGCAGAACCGGTTGCGGTCCTTCTCCAGTTCCGTTTCGCCGGCGTCGGGATCGCGCTGCCGGCGCCGCAGCGCCAGGCGCTGCCCCAACGCCTGGCGGGCCGCACCGCGGATCAGCACGAAGCGCCACGGGGTGAGCTTGCCGTGATCGGGCACCCGTACTGCCGCCTGCAACATCGCCTGGAGCTGCTGCGGGTCGGGGCCGGGCTCGCCCAGCTGGCGGACCGGCGTGGATCGGCGGGCATGGAGCGGCGAGGGCATCGCAGTCTCTGGGGCAGTCGCGGCGGAGTCTAGCAGGGGCCCCGGGCGGCCCCTGCCTGTCGCCAGGATCGCCTCGGGCGCGCCTGGACCGACCGTTCGTCGCCAAATTACGCGCGCTCATCCTCACGTTGACGCTGTGCGTCACAAAACCGCGAGTCGCGTCACGTTCCGACCCGGCTCGTCGCGGCTAGCATCCGTCCAGTATCACCAAGGGTGAAGAAAGACAATGGACCCGGCATCGAGCCAATCGCCCAAGGTCGTCAGCTTTCCGGGTCTGTCGGGCCGGTCGCAGGACGGCACCGAATTGCTCGCCCGCGTGCGCGCGCTGGCCACCGGCCGGCTCGGTGCGGCGCTGGCCGAATGCTTCGCCAAGGTCGACGACACGCTGTTCGACCTGCTCAACAAGGCCGGGTCGCCGGACGACCACCAGGATTACCTCAACGCCATGCGCGAGGTGCGGCTGCGTCGCGACGACGCCGAGCAGCGCTTCCGCGACCACATCGCGCAGGGCTTTGCAGCCGTGTCCCGCGGTTCGAAGCTGGCCGCCGACGCGCAGATCAGCGGCGGGAGCGCCTCCGGCGAGCTGTCGCTGATCAGCGAGGAGGAACTCGAGGAGCAGCTCGGCGCCAAGATGCTGGCCGAGGCGATCGACCGCGAGTTCGGTCCGGTGCTGGTGCAGCTGGACCGGCGGATCGGTTCGCTCGCCGGCGTGGAGCTGGGTCCGAACACCAACCCGGTCGGCAGCGGCCACGTGGCCGCCGCCGTGCTGTGCGCCCTGCGCACCTGCGAGATCGCCGTCGGCGTCAAGCTGATCCTGTTCAAGCTGTTCGAGCGCGAACTGACCCACACGCTGTCGGACCTGTACAGCGACCTCAACCAGCAGCTGGTGGACGCCGGCGTCCTGCCGGGGCTGAAGCTGGTGCAGGTGCGCAAGGGCCGCCGCGCCGAGGCGCCCGGGACCGAAGGCCGTGACCAGGACGCGGGCCCGGCGCGCGATTCCGCACGTGCCACCGGCGGGCTGTCCGAGACCGAGATTGCGCTGTTCGAGACCCTGCACGACCTGCTCAGGGGCTATCGCACGAGCGGCAATCTGGCGCGCCATGCGCCGGCGACGGAGGATGCGCGCACGCTCGATTCGGAGCAGATGCTGTCGCTGCTCTCGATGCTGCAGGGCGAGATGCCCGCCGGCGTGCGCGCGGCGATCAAGGACCCGGCGCAGTCACTGGCACAGCGGCTCAAGCAGGAAATCGTCGCCAGCGTCGTCCGGCTGGGCCTGGACCCGCAGCAGGCGGCGCTGCGGGATGGCGACGAGGACGCGATCGACCTGGTCGGCATGCTGTTCGAGGTGCTGCTGGACGAGCGCGACCTGGACAGCGCCGTACGCGACCTGTTCGGGCGCCTGGTGGTGCCGTTCATCAAGGTCGCAATGATGGACCGGCGCATGTTCCTGCAGCGTTCGCACCCGGCGCGCCGCCTGCTCAACGGGCTGGCCGAGGCGTGCGAGGGCAACCGCGGCGAGAGCCCGCAGGAACGCGCCCTGATGGACAAGGTGCGCGACATCGTCGAGCGCCTGACGGTCGAATTCAACGAGAACATAGCGGTCTTCGAGACACTGGAGGAGGAATTCCGCGCCTTCCTGGAGCAGCATCGCCGCCGGATCGAGCTGGCCGAGCGCCGCGCCGCAGAGGCGCAGCGCGGTCGCGAGCGGCTGGAGCAGGCGCGCGCGCTGGCCTCGGCCGAGATCGAGGCGCGCGTGGCAGGGCGCGATGTGCCACCGACCATCGCCTCGGTGCTCTCGCGCTACTGGAGCCACCATCTGACCGTCACGGCGCTGCGCGACGGCAACGATTCCCAGCGCTATCGCGATGCGGTGTCTGCCGGCGACGCACTGACCGGTGCGGTCGATGCGGCCATGGTCGGCGAGACCCTGCTGGCCCCCGCGATCGGGCCGATGCGGGCCGGGCTGCAGCAGATCCTGGGCACGTCCGGTTGCGTGGGCGAGGCCGCCGAAGAGGTCGTGCGCGAAGTCACCCTGGAGCTGCGCCGGATCGCGCGCGGCGAGGCCAGCGATACCGTGGCCGAGGCCGTGGCCGCCGCCGAGCCGCCGCCGATCGAGACGCCCAAGCCCGACCCGGCCGTCGAGCTGGGCCTGGCGATGAACGCCAGCGACCTGGACTACGAGCCGGCCGACGCCGAGCGCATCCGCGGGCTGCCGGTGGGCACCTGGGTCGAGTTCGTCGACGAGCAGGGCCAGACGCAGCCTGCGAAGCTGTCGTGGATCAGCCCGATTTCCAGGAGGCTGATGTTCGTCAACCGCCGTGGCATCCGTTTCTGCGTGGCCAGCTCCGAGGAGCTGGCGGCGATGATGCGCCAGAGCCGCCTGTTGATCCGCGAGATCGACACCGCGTTCGAACAGGCCATGCACCAGGTTCTCGGAAAGCTCGACACCAGCGGCAGGGTCCGCGTCGAGCAGTTCGCCGCCTGAGCGGCACCGCCGAACGCGCGGTGCCGGATCAGCGGCGGGTGCGTCAGGGTTGGGAGTAAGGGACCGGACTGGTCCGGGTGCGACAGGGACGTCGCGCCCGAGTTTGTCGACTCCGACTTCCGCTCACGATGCACGGCCCGGCGCAGAATCACCCGTACTCGACTGTCCCGACGGCGTGCTAGCATCGCCGCAGTCGCGGCCGGGCGGGGGGCTCATGGCCGCGTGTCGGAGGGGAGTCGATGCCGGTCACGATCGCCGCGATCCGTGAAAGCGCGCCCAGCGAGCGGCGCGTCGCCCTGACACCCGAGATCGTCAAGAAGCTCAAGGCCGCCGGGGCAATCGTGGCGGTGGAGCGAGGCGCCGGCGATGGCGCGCATATTCCCGATGCGGCGTTCTCGGAAGCCGACCAGGTCGGCGCCAGGGACGAGGTGCTCGCGCGCGCCGATGTCCTGCTGAGCGTGCAGCCGCCCACCCTGGAGGAAATCGGCGTTCTGCGTGAGGGATCGGTCGTCATCGGCATGCTGGCGCCGCATGCCGATCCCGGGCGCGTGCGTGCACTGCGCGAGCGCAGGATTACCGCCTTCTCGATGGAGCTGCTGCCGCGGACCACCCGCGCGCAGGCCATGGACGTGCTGTCCTCGCAGGCCGGCATGGCCGGTTACAAGGCGGTGCTGATCGCTGCGGAGGTCTCCGGCAAGTTCATGCCGATGCTCACCACCGCGGCCGGAACGATCCGGCCGTCCAAGGTGCTGGTGATCGGCGCCGGCGTCGCCGGCCTGCAGGCGATCGCGACCGCGCGCCGGCTCGGTGCGCAGGTCGAGGGCTTCGACGTGCGCCCGGAGACCCGCGAGCAGATCGAGTCGCTGGGCGCCAAGTTCCTGGACCTGGGCGTCTCGGCGGCGGGCGAGGGCGGCTACGCGCGCGAACTCACCGCCGAGGAGCGCGCCGAACAGCAGCGGCGCCTGGCCGAGCACATCCGCAAGGTCGACGTGATCGTGACCACTGCCGCTGTGCCGGGCCGCAAGGCGCCGCGCATCGTCAGCTCGGAAATGGTCGGCGGCATGCGCCCGGGTTCGGTCATCGTGGACCTGGCCGCGGAGAGCGGCGGAAACTGCGAGCTCACCCGGCCCGGCGAGAGCGTCGAGGTGGGTGGGGTGACCATCGTCGGCCCGGTCAACCTGCCCAGCCGCGGTGCCATCCACGCCAGCGAGATGTATGCACGCAACCTGTTCAACTTCCTGTCGCTGATGATCCGCGAGGGCGAGCTGGCGATCGACTGGGAAGACGACCTGATCCAGGGTGCGTGCCTGACCCACGAGGGCGCAATCCGCCACGAACCGACCCGAAAGCTGGTCGAAGGGGAATCGACGTGATCGACGGCTTCCTGGCCCTGTACATCTTCATGCTCGCGGCGTTCACCGGCCACGAGATCATCGCCCGCGTGCCGGTGATCCTGCACACGCCGCTGATGTCCGGGTCGAACTTCGTCCACGGCATCGTGCTGGTCGGTGCCATGGTGGTGCTGGCGCATGCCGACACCACGACCGAACGCGTGATCGGGCTGATCGCGGTGATCCTGGGTGCTGGCAATGCCGCCGGCGGCTACGTGGTGACCGAGCGCATGCTGCAGATGTTCAAGTCGTCCAAGGGCGGCAAGTCCAGGGACGCAAAGTCCACGGGCACCGGCTGAGCGCACAGGGGAATCTTGGCATGGACCTGACCGGCTGGCTGCCGCTGATCGCGAAGACGAGCTACTTCGTCGCCGCAATGCTGTTCATCCTGGGCATCAAGCGCATGGCCTCGCCGGTGACCGCACGGCGCGGCATCGTCCAGGCCGGCGTGGGCATGATCGTGGCCACGCTGGCCACCTTCCTGCTGACCGGCACCGACAACCTGGCGTGGATCCTGGCCGGCCTGGCCATCGGCATCGTCCCGGCCTGGATCTCGGGTCGGCGCGTGGCCATGACCGACATGCCGCAGATGGTCGCCCTGTACAACGGCATGGGCGGCGGCTCGGCGGCCGCGATCGGCGCCGTGGAGCTGCTCCGGTACGCGCAGGCCGGGGCGGCGCCCGACCAGGTGACGCTGGTCCTTGCGCTGGCCGGTGCACTGATCGGCTCGGTGGCCCTTTCCGGTTCGGTGATCGCCTGGGCCAAGCTCGACGGCAAGCTCGAAAGTCGGTTCACCTTCACCGGCCAGCAGTACGTCAACCTGGCTTTCTTCGTGGCCGCCGTCGGCTTCGGCGCCTCGCTGCTGTTCCAGCTCGACGTCGCCATCATCGTCACCTTTTTCGCGCTGGCGCTGGTGTTCGGCGTGCTCATGACACTGCCCATCGGCGGCGCCGACATGCCGGTGGTGATCTCGCTGTACAACGCCATGACCGGTCTGGCCGTGGCGTTCGAGGGCTACGTGCTCGGCAACGAGGCGCTGATCATCGCCGGCACCATGGTCGGCGCGGCCGGCATGCTGCTGACCCGGCTGATGGCCAAGGCGATGAACCGGCCGATCCACGGCGTGCTGT
>DASRZM010000074.1:0-6680 GCA_035686365.1 Lysobacteraceae bacterium
GCCGTGAACCCATCCATGGGGGCTGCGGTCGCGCCATCCATGGCGCTCACGCCCCCGGACAGAGGAACCGGACCACGGCCCGCGTGCTCGGGTTTGTTGGCGGCTGGGCTCCGTCGGGCCGTCGCATGTGGGAGCTTTCAGTCGCCTGGAGCGCCACGAGCGGCCTCTCCACTGCGACGACGAGGGCGGGTTCGACCCTGTCGGCACGCGGGTGTCGGCGTATGTCGTCGATTGCGCCGGGGCAGAGGCGGCGATTTCCGAACGCAACCGGACGCTGAGATCCGGCTCCGTGCGATCGCGGCCAACGGCCGCTCCTCCAGGCAACACCGATCCGCGCGAAGTAGGTGCGGCCGTTCGCCGCAAAATGCCGATCGTCGCGCTTTGTAGGAGCGGCCGTTGGCCGCGATCGCACGCAGCGCAATCACCCACCCGCCCCGAGGCCAGTGCCGGGGTCCGGTAGCGCTTGCCGGGACGTTGGCGACAGGGATGTCGCCAATGAGCCCCCATGGACGGGTTCACGGCAGACATGGCTGTGACTCCGGCAAGCGCTACCGGACCCCGGCACGCCCTACGAAGACGCAATCCCCACAGGCAACGCACATCTACTTGGTGGGCGGCCGCTCCGCTTGGCTACACTCCAGAGGAACGATGACGGGACCGTGCCGGGGCTTGCAAGGGTGGGCCCACGTCCCCAGATCGACGATTCGACACCCGGAGTCGCGCCATGGCCGATACCTTCCACGCCACGACCATCGTCTCGGTGCGCCGCGACGGCCAGGTCGTGGTTGCAGGCGACGGCCAGGTGACGCTCGGCAACACCATCGTGAAGGCCAACGCCCGCAAGGTGCGCAAGCTGGCCGAGGGCCGCGTGCTGGCCGGTTTCGCCGGCGCGGCGGCCGACGCCTTCACCCTGTTCGAGCTGTTCGAAGGCAAGCTGGAGAAGTACGGCGCCAACCTGGTGCGCGCCGCCGTGGAGCTGGCCAAGGACTGGCGCACCGACCGCCGGCTGGGGCGCCTGGAAGCGCTGCTGGCCGTGGCCGACCGCGACAGCTCGCTGATCATCTCGGGCAACGGCGACGTCATCGAGCCCGAGCACGGCCTGATCGCGATCGGCTCCGGCGGCCCGTACGCGCTGGCCGCGGCCAAGGCGCTGCTGCAGGACACCGAGCTGCCGGCCGAACAGATCGCCCGCCGCGCCCTGAACATCGCCGGCGAGATCTGCATCTACACCAACCAGAACGTCAGCGTGGAAACGCTTTGAGGGCGGTTCCAGTCGCCGGTCGGAAGCGTCGCCCACGACTGGCTTCTGACTGACCGCTGGAACTGACCGCTGGAACCCGCCACTGGAACGGGCCACTGGAACTGGATCAATGTCCGACCTGACCCCGCGCGAGATCGTCAACGAACTCGACAAGTACATCATCGGCCAGAACGCCGCCAAGCGCGCGGTGGCGATCGCCCTGCGCAACCGCTGGCGCCGCATGCAGCTGGAGCCGGTGCTGCGCGAGGAGGTCATGCCCAAGAACATCCTGATGATCGGGCCCACCGGCGTGGGCAAGACCGAGATCGCGCGGCGGCTGGCGGCGCTGGCCAACGCGCCCTTCGTCAAGGTCGAGGCGACCCGCTTCACCGAGGTGGGCTACGTGGGCAAGGACGTGGAGCAGATTATCCGCGACCTCGCCGATGCCGCGGTCAAGCTGCACCGCGAGCAGGCCAAGGCGCGTGTGCGCAGCCAGGCCCAGGAGCGCGCCGAGGAGCGGCTGCTCGATGCCCTGCTGCCGCGGCGCCGCGGGCCCGGTTACCCGATCGAGAATGGCGAGGAGGGCGAGACCCAGACGCGCCAGAAGATGCGCCGCCGGCTGCGCGCCGGCGAGCTGGACGCCTCCGAGGTCGAGCTGGAGCTGAGCCAGAACGTGGGCGTGGACATCATGGCGCCGCCGGGCATGGAGGAGATGGGCCAGCAGCTGCGGCAGATGTTCTCCAGCCTGGCCGGGTCGCGCACGCAGAAGCGCACGCTCACGGTGAAGGCCGCGCGGCCGGTGCTGGAAGAGGAGGAGGCCGGGCGCCTGGTCAACGAGGAGGAGATCCGCGCCCAGGCGATCGAGTCGTGCGAGCAGCACGGGATCGTGTTCATCGACGAGATCGACAAGGTCGCCCGCCGCGGCGAGTACGCCGGCGCCGAGGTCTCCCGCGAGGGCGTGCAGCGCGACCTGCTGCCCCTGGTGGAGGGATCCACCGTGAGCACCAAGTACGGCGTGGTCAGGACCGACCACATCCTGTTCATCGCCTCCGGGGCCTTCCACCTGACCAAGCCCTCGGACCTGATCCCGGAAATGCAGGGCCGCTTCCCGATCCGGGTGGAGCTCTCGGCGCTGGGCCGGGACGAGTTCCGTCGCATCCTGACCGAGCCGGACAATGCGCTCACGCTGCAGTACGTGGCGCTGATGCACACCGAGGGCCTGGCGCTGGAGTTCACCGACGCCGGCGTGGACCGCCTGGCCGAGATCGCCGCGCAGGTCAACGAACGCCAGGAGAACATCGGCGCTCGGCGCCTGCACACCGTGCTCGAGCGCCTGCTCGACACCGTCTCCTACGAGGCCCCCGACCGCAGCGGCGACCGCGTGGTCATCGACGCGGCCTATGTCGACCGGCAACTCGCCGGGCTGCTGCAGGACGAGGATCTGACCAGGTACATCCTGTGATCCGGACATGACGCCACGCCCCACCCGCATCACCCTGCACCGCGGCTCCCACGCCCTGGAGGTCGCTTTCGACAGCGGCGAGTCGTTCCTGCTGCCGTGCGAATACCTGCGCGTGCACTCACCCTCGGCCGAAGTGCAGGGCCACGGCCCCGGACAGCGGCAGCTGGTTGCCGGCAAACGCCAGGTCACGATCACCCGGGTCGAGCCGGTGGGCCGTTATGCCGTGCTGCTGCGCTTCTCCGACGGCCACGACACCGGCATCTACACCTGGCAGACCCTGCACGAGCTGGGGCGAGACCAGGCGCAGAACTGGCAGGCGTACCTGGATGCGCTGGCGGCCGCCAGTCGGTCCCGCGACCCATAGCTGCGGCCGCGGCCATCGGCCCCGGGCACCGCAGGATCGGGTCCGCGCACGAACGATCTGCGCGCACCGCCCGCGCTCACGCGGGAGGGCAACCGGCCCGGACTGACGGCCGGGTCACGATTGTTGCGCTGCACAATGACGTGCCACGTCACCGCTGCTAGGGTCGCCGCTCCCTTGGAGGGGGACCCCCGCGTGGGGTGGGGGAATCCGGGCATGAAAGGACTCCGGCCCAAATCGCATCAACCGGAGACACTTCACCGATGAAGCAGCACACACTCGTGGGGGCGCTGGCCCTCGCGCTGGGGATATCCGCGTTCGGATCCGCCCTGGCAGACGGCCCTGACGCCGACCGCGTCTGGATCAAGTTCAATCCCGGTGGCAAGGCGCAGGTCGAGCGTGCGCTCGGCGCAGCGGGCGCCCGCATCCACTACACTTTCGACGACCTGTCGGCATTCGCCGCCACGGTCCCGGCACAGGCGCTGCAGGGCCTGCGCAACAACCCGAATGTCGCCCTGATCGAGGCCGACGCTCCGCGCTACCCGATGGGGCAGATCACCCCCTACGGCATCCCGATGGTGCAGGCGCCCGACGCCGTGGCCGTGGGCGCCGACGGCAGCGGCATCAAGGTCTGCGTGATCGACTCGGGCATCAAGCAGGATCATGAGGACTTCGCCGGCATCAGCATGACCGGCTACGCCAGCTCCGGGCAGACCTGGTTCGACGACACCTGCGGCCACGGCTCGCATGTGGCGGGAACCGTCGCCGCGGCCGACAACACCGTCGGCGTGATCGGCGTGAGCCCCGGCAAGGTCTCGCTGCACATCGTCAAGGTCTTCGACGGCGCGACCTGCGGCTGGAGCTACAGCTCCGACCTGGTCGATGCGGCCAACCGCTGCGCCAATTCCGGCGCCAGGATCATCAGCATGAGCCTGGGCGGCTCGTTTGCGAGCAACAGCGAGGCCAACGCCTTCGCCAACCTGCACGCCAACGGCATCCTGAGCATCGCCGCGGCCGGCAACGGCGGCAACAACCGCAAGAGCTACCCGGCCTCCTACGACGCGGTAATGTCGGTGGCGGCGGTCGATTCCACCGAGACCCGCGCCAGCTTCTCCCAGTACAACGACCAGGTCGAGATCTCGGCTCCGGGCGTGGGCGTGCTGAGCACCGTCCCGTTCCGCGACGCGGCGGTCACCGTCGGACTCGCCTCGTTCATCGTCTCGGCGATGGAAGGCAGCCCGCAGACACAGACCTCCGGTGCGCTGGCCGACGGCGGTCGCTGCGCCAGCGCCGGCAGCTGGGGCGGAAAGGTCGTGCTGTGCGAGCGCGGCGACATCAGCTTCGCCGACAAGGTGCTCAACGTGCAGAACGGCGGCGGCGTTGCGGCCATCGTCTACAACAACGTCTCCGGCGGCTTTTCCGGAACGCTGGGCGGCACCTCCACGTCGATCCCCTCGGTCAGCATGAGCCAGGAAGACGGCAAGCAGCTGGTCGTCGGTTCGCTGGGCGTTTCGGCCGCGGTCAGCACCGTCGCCGAGTCCGACGTCAGCGGCTACGCCTACTACGACGGCACCTCGATGGCCACGCCGCACGTCTCCGGCGTCGCTGCGCTGGTGTGGAGCGCCGACCCGTTGGCGACCAACGACGCCGTGCGCGACGCCCTCAACCTCACCGCCAAGGACCTGGGTGCGGCCGGCCGCGACAACGAGTACGGCTACGGCCTCGTGCAGGCGCTGGCCGCGGTCAACCACATCACCGGGGGTGGTGGCGGCGATCCGGACCCCAACAACCCGCCGACCGCGTCCTTCACCTCCAGCTGCACGGACCTGAGCTGCAACTTCGACGGCACCGGCAGCAGCGACAGCGATGGCTCGATCACCGGCTACAGCTGGAGCTTCGGTGATTCGACCGGCGGTTCGGGCAGCACGGTCAGCCACACCTACGGTGCCGGTGGCACCTACACGGTGACGCTGACGGTGACCGACGACGACGGCGCCACCCACAGCACTTCGCAGAACGTCACGGTCAGCGACGGCAGCGGCGGCGGCGGTGGCATCCAGCTCAGCGGCAGCGCGTACAAGATCAAGGGGCGCGTCAGCGTCGACCTGACCTGGTCCGGCGCCGGCTCGACCAGCGTGGATGTCTTCCGCAACGGCAGCAAGGTGGCCACCACGGCCAACGACGGTGCACACACCGACAGCACCGGCTTCAAGGGTTCGGGCAGCATCGACTACCGGCTGTGCGAAGCCGGCACCTCGACCTGCTCGGCCACGATCACCGTGATCTATTGATCGGTACCTGAAGCAGACGGCGACACCCGGAGGGCCTGCACACGCGGGCCCTCCTTTTTTGCAGCGGCGTATCAGGCGCCCGACCGGTCGGGCAACACGAGGAACACCGCGGCCAGCAGGTACTCGAATACCGCGATGCCCCAGCTCGCCAGCGCGGCCAACGGCCCGGGGCGACCAGCCACCGCCTTAAGGCGCGCACGCCAGGCAAGGCGATCTGAACTACCGGACATCGCACCGATCCCGCAACTCCCGAGCCGTGCCCGAGAATTCCCGGAAACTCCGGCAATCCGGCAGCGATCTCGCGCCCGCGCGTTCAGGAACCGTAAGATGCCGGACCCAGGGCAAGTGATTGATTCAAGAACTGAACCGCCTTGTCCAACCCGCAACGCGCGGCCATACTCCCACGCAACGCCTCACTTCTGAGGCCGAATCAGAGTTAGTCGGCAGCTCTGGCATGCGCGCCATCGAGTCCATCAACGATGCCGGCGTCCCGAACGGCAACGTGCCATTGCATCGCTTCTGGGTCGCGCCAAGTTCCGTGTCGGTCAGGTCCACTGGGGGAGGTCAAGTGGCAGGCATCGGCACCCGTGCAACCATGCGGTCACTTCAGGCCCGATCCATGGCGCCTCGGCTCCAACTTGCCGGGCCGCCGTCTATCTGTGCGTTCAAGTGGACGTCCGGGGGTATGCTTCATTCAAACCGGCCACTGTCGGCCGGCCGCCACTTAACGCGGCGTTAGTCGGCACAACAACCACCAACTTGCATTGGAGTCTCCATATGCCTGGATCACTCAGTTTCCGCAGTGCTGCGGTCTTGCTCCTTGCCGTATCGCCTGCTTTTGCGCAGGACCGGGCTGCGGCCATTCCGGATACGCCGGTACTACTCGAGAACAAATGTGTACGGGTGCAATACCACGATGTTGCTGTTGGTGAGGAAACGCCGATGCACTCTCACCCCAATTACGTTGTTTACGTTCTCAACCCGTACAAGGCTAGAATCACCACAGCCGATGGTGCCGTACGTATCAATGAGCGTAAGGCTGGCGAAGCGTTCTGGAACGGTGCCACCCAGCACATCGTGAAAAACATCGGCGCTAGACCAATCCACAATTTGGTCGTGGAGCTCAAACCTGGCGCAGGTTCCGAGTGCCAGTAGCTGTGCCGGCTAACAATTCATTCAAGCCGAACCGGAGCTTCCTTCGGTTCAGTGGACACCCTGATCTAACTTCAGGAGCGTCCAAATGCCAAAGCCAGGTCCCAAAACAACCTACCGCTACAGCCCCGAGTTCAAAGCCACCGCCGTTCGTCTGAGCCAGCTGCCGGGTGT
>DASRZM010000075.1:0-3510 GCA_035686365.1 Lysobacteraceae bacterium
CGAGTTGAAGATCTGGCGTTCGCTGAAGCGGCCCATCCCGGTGGCGTTGTCCGGGGTCAGGTTGCGCGGGTAGGTCTTGAACGGCCCCATCTGGAACACGAGCTCCGGCCTGCGTTCGGGCCGCACGCCGTCCAGCCAGCCGTCCTGCCCGGGATGCACCGCCCCGCCATGGCAGGCAGCGCAGGCGGTTTCGGCTACCAGCGCGCGCCCGCGCAGCACCTGTGTGTGCCGCGACGGATCGCCGGGTTGCTCGTGCTGCGTGGGGAACGGCGGCAACACGTGGGTGCCGATCTTCTCGACAGTGAACTCGCTGGCCCACAGGTCCGGTGGTGCCCCGCTGTCCACCACGCGGTGGCTCACCGGGCGCAGCCCGTGCTTCAGGTACGCGGTGATCGCCCACAGATCGGCGTCGGGCATGAAGCGCCACCATGGCCACGGCATGCCGGGCGACAGGTAGTCCGGGGTTGCCGGGTGGTTGCCCTCGCCCGGGACCATGGAGCTGATGGTGATGTCCGGCGTGGTCTTCGGCCGCAGCCCGTAGCGCATCGCATTGAAGAGCTGCCGTTCGCTGTAGCGGCCGATCCCGGTTTCATCGTCCGGGGTGAGGTTGCGTGGCCAGGCCGCGAACGGTCCGATCATGTCGGGCTTGTAGTCGCCAGACTGGCCGGCGAGCCACCCTTCCGCGGCCGGGTTGGTAAAGCCGCCGTGGCATGCGCCGCAATCGTGGCTGACAGTCAGTTGCCGGCCGCGCAGGATCTGCGCCGCGGTGGGCGCGCCGTGCGGGAGCCCGGCCGCGGCGGCTTCAACGGCGGTGGCGGCATCGTCCTGCGCGTGCATGCTGCAGGCGCCGAGGGGAATGGTGAGCAGGCATGCCAACAAGAGGTGGCGGCCCTGGCGTGGTTGCGGTGACATCGGCGTCTCCCTGGAGCAGTGGGGCACGGTCAGCGGACTTCCAGGACCCCCATCATCCCGTGGTCCTCGTGATCCAGGATGTGGCAGTGGAACATCCACATCCCGGGGAAGTTGTCGTAGCGCACGATGAAGCGGACGCTCTGGTGCCTGGGTACGTTCACCGTGTCCTTCCAGCTTGGGAACGGCTCGGGCTCGCCATCGCGGTCGAGCACCTGGAACTGGAAACCGTGCAGGTGGAACGGGTGGTCCATGCCGACCACGTTCTCGATTTGCCAGATCTCGGTCGCGCCCAGCGGCGCGCTGACGTCGATCCGCTGCATGTCCATCTGCAGGCCGTTGATCAGGCCCTGCGACATCACCATCACCCGGGTCTGCGTGGCCTTGGCCGGGTCCAGCGCGGGGATCGGCCGCAGCACCGCGGGCAGTGCAAGCGGGGCCACCGGCGGCGCGTCTTCGTAGCGCAGCACCAGC
This sequence comes from Lysobacteraceae bacterium, assembly GCA_035686365.1. GTDB lineage: Bacteria > Pseudomonadota > Gammaproteobacteria > Xanthomonadales > Xanthomonadaceae > DASRZM01. The sequence continues at coordinate 1,384 of DASRZM010000075.1, forward strand.
AGGTCGCGTGGCCGGTTCCAGTCCTGCGGGCGCGTCTGCGGGATGTAGCGGTCGTAGGGCAGCGACTGCACCACCACCGAACTGCCCGGGGTGCCGGTGCCGCGCACCAGGAACTCGACGCGCTCGGCCGTGGCCAGCAACAGCTCGTCGACCTCGACCGGCCGCTCGAACAGGCCGCCGTCGCTGCCCACGTGCAGCAGCCGGTGACCGGGGATCGACAACCGGTAGAAGCGCCCGGCCGAGGCATTGACCACGCGCCAGCGCTGGACCTCGCCGCTGCGGATGGTCAATTCCGGCACCACCTGGCCGTTGACGAACAGCACCGCGCCCTCGCGGCCGTTCTCGAAGTCCATGCGGCCCTGGTGCGAGTGCGGGTCCGGCAGGTCCAGGGAGCCATCGTCGAGGAAGCGGTTGTCCGACAGCACCAGCAAGCGCTCGGTCATCGCCGGCAATGGGTCGTCGGCCGCGCGCACGACGATGCCGCCGTAAAGCCCTCGCGCGACCTGCCGTCCGGTGCGGTGGTGCGGATGCGGGTGGTACCAGTAGGTGCCGGCGGTCCCCGGTTGCACGGTGAATGCGTACTCGTATTCCTCGCCCGGGGCGACCGGATGGAACGGGCTGCCGTCCGAAGGGAACGGCAGGTGCATGCCGTGCCAGTGCACGGTGGTGGTTTCCGGCAGTTCGTTGCGGAAGCGCACCCGCACGCGGTCGCCCTCGCGGAACTCGAGCACCGGGCCGGGGACCTGGCCGTTGTACGCGTAGACCTCGGTGATGACCCCGGGCTGCAGCTCAAGTCGGGCGACGGAGGCGCTGAGTTCGAGCTCGATGACGTCCGCCCGTGCCCGGCTTTCCGCCCCCAAGGGCAGGCCGGGTCCGTCGCCGGCGAACGTCGGCGCGGCGCCGGCGGCCAGCGACCCTGCGAGCATCAGCAGCGTGATCGTGAACTGCCTCAAGGCCAAACTCCCCGGATACCTGCGAAGGCGATACCCATGCCGCCCGGTGATCGATGGGGTTCGCCGCGCTCAATCCATCCCACTCATTCCGACGGCGGCCGGTAAGGCCGGCTGTAGTCGATGAGCGTTCCGAGCCGGTGCTCCTTCTGCGCGCGCTGCAGCGCCGCGTCGATGTCGGTCCGGTGCGGGTTGGCTTCCCAGCGGGTCACCTTGTAGACGTCGGCGCGCGGATAGTCCCTCAGGACCCGGCTGTCCTTGATCCATTTCCAGTCGCCCGGGGCGAGTTCCTGGGCGAAGGCAAAGGTGCGCGCGGTGGAGTAGCTGTTCGAATAGATCAGGTTCATTCGACACCTCGTCGGCGAATGCGCATGCCGCCGTCGGCGGCCTTGCGGCCGAGGGCGCTGGTGGGCACGACGACCGGGTCCGCAGCCGCTCTATTGGTAAACGGGGCGGCATCCGGTCTCCGGACAAAAATGCCCCGCAATGCGGCTGGAGGAAAAACCGGACGGCCCGGTTCAACAGCGCACGACAAGACTCTCCCGTCTCCGGGCACCGGGAATCGCCTTGGCCTGCCCACCTTCCGTAGTCGTCCGGACGCCTTGCCCGGCAGGAGCTGCGGACCCTGCTCGCCGCGCACGCGGACGTTGTGTTGCTCGACGAAGTCGACGACCTGCCGGCCGCGCGCACGACCATCGGCACGTACCGGCCGGACCTGCTGCCGCTCGGGATCTTGGAAGCCCCGGCGCCTGATTACTCGCTTCTTCCCGCCACCCGATCGACCATCGCGGCGACCGCCAGTGCCAGTGCGGCGGCAAGCGCGGTCGACCACGGCAAGGCCTGCGCGGTGCCGGCGAATGCGGCGGCGACGCCTCCCAGTGCCGGGATGGAGGCCGCAATGCCGGCCAGCACGGTGAACATCGCCACTCGCGTGATCCAGATCTCCGGCATGGCCTGCTCTGCATGATCGCGGGTCATCTGCTCCATGCTGCGGGCGAAGTCGGCTGGCATCTCCGGCAACGGCGCCGCGCGGATTGCGCGGTACACCTGCCGGTAGGCCTCGATGTCCTCCGGCGGCAATGCCGGCAGGGCTTCGGCCCGCTCGGCCGCGGCCTGGATACGTGATTCGATGTCCGATGGGTGCGAAGGCTGCATCTGTGACTCCATGGCTACTGCA
>DASRZM010000076.1:0-20318 GCA_035686365.1 Lysobacteraceae bacterium
GGCCGCTCCTACAACGCTGCGCCAAGCGTCACCTGTAGGAGCGGCCGTTGGCCGCGATCGGGCGGAGCGAAGGCGCCAATCTGCCTCGAGCCGAGTGCCGCGATCCCGGACCGCGGCACGGCCAACGGAGCACGCCATTCGGAAGCGGGCATCGAAAAGCTGCGGTCGCATCCTGTGGCCATCCTGAATCCCGGGTCTGGACGGTGACAGGACTCAGCCGCGCTCGGCGATCCATGGGCGCCGGACGCTCAGGCGCACCTCGCGCACGCCCGGCAGTGCGGCCAGTTCCGGCAGCAGCTCCGGCGCCGGGCGGATGCCGGCAGCGCCGTTGACCTCGAGCGCACCGCGGCTGCCGTGCACGATCAGCTCGATGCGCAGCGGCGTGGGTCCGGGCCGGTAGCGCGAGAGCGCCGCGTCGATCGCGGCCAGCGCATCGCCCTGGCGCTGGTCCACGGTCAGGTCCAGGCGCCGTGCGTGCTCGGCGCAGACCTGGGCCAGGTCCCAGATACGCCGCGCGCGCAGGGTGTAGCCGCCGCTGAACTCGTCCTCGCTCAGCCCACCCTCCACGATCAGGATGCGGTCGCGCGTGAGCAACGGGCCGAATTCCAGTGCCGCCTCGCGGAACAGCGCCACCTCGACGCGGCCGTGGCCGTCCTCGAGCTGCACGAACGCCATGGCATCACCGCGGCGACGCACCGCGCCGACGATGCCCGCGAGCACCACCGGCTCGCCGTTGCGGTTGCGGCGCTCGACGCCTGCGACCGTGTCGAGCTCGCCCAGGTGCGCATGCACCAGCGGCTGCAGCAGGTCGCGGTAAGGGTCGATCGGGTGCCCGCTCAGGTAGTGGCCGAGCGTATCGCGTTCGCCTGCGAGCCTCTGCGGAAGCGGCCAGTCCGGGACCTCGGCGAGCAGCTGCGGTGGCAGCACCGGCGACCGCTGTGTGCCGGGCTCTCCGAACAGCGAATCCTGCCCGGCCTCGCGCTCGCGGGCGAGCTGCTCGGCTGCGCGCAGCACTTCGGGCAGCTGCGCCATCGAGGTGGCGCGGTTGGCTGCAAGCGCATCCATCGAGCCCGACAGTATCAGCGCCTCGATCGCGCGCCGGTTCAGTCGCAGCGGGTCGATGCGGCAGCAGAACCCGAACAGGTCGGTGAACGCTCCGTTCTCCTCGCGTGCGGCCAGGATCGACTCCACGGCGCCATGGCCGACGCCCTTGACCGCTCCCAGGCCGTAGCGGATGCGTCCATCGTCGATCGCCTCGAACATCCAGCGCGAGGCATTGACGTCCGGAGGCAGCACCTGGAGTGCCATCTGGACCGCCTCGCGCAGGAACACCACCACCTTGTCGGTGTTGTCCATGTCCGAGGACAGCACCGCGGCCATGAACTGTGCCGGGTAGTGCGCCTTGAGCCACGCGGTCTGGTAGCTGACCAGCGCATAGGCGGCCGAGTGCGACTTGTTGAAGCCGTACTCGGCGAACTTCTCCATCAGGTCGAAGATCGAGGAAGCCACGCGCGCCTCGATGCCGCGTTCAGCTGCGCCGGTTTCGAACTTCACGCGTTCCTTGGCCATCTCGTCGGGCTTCTTCTTGCCCATGGCGCGGCGCAGCAGGTCGGCGCCGCCCAGCGAGTAGCCGGACAGCACCTGGGCGATCTGCATGACCTGTTCCTGGTAGACGATCACGCCGTAGGTCGGCTTCAGGATCGGCTCCAGCTTCGGGTGCACGTAGCTGACCTGTGCCTGCCCGTGCTTGCGCGCGATGAAGTCATCGACCATGCCCGACTGCAGCGGCCCGGGCCGGAACAGCGCCACCAGCGCGACGATCTCCTCGAAACTGTCCGGTTGCAGCTTGCGCAACAGTTCCTTCATGCCGCGTGACTCGAGCTGGAACACGGCCGTGGTCCGGCACGATCTCAGCAGCGCGAAGGTCGCCGGATCGTCCATGGGCAGGTCGGCCATGTCGATCGCCGGTTCGCCGGTCGACCGCCGGCGCGCGTTGATCGCCGTCACCGCCCAGTCGATGATGGTGAGCGTGCGCAGCCCCAGGAAGTCGAACTTGACCAGGCCTGCCGATTCCACGTCGTCCTTGTCGAACTGCGTCACCGCGCCGCGCCCGCCGGCCTCGCAGTACAGCGGGGTGAAGTCGGTCAGGTCCGAGGGTGCGATCACCACGCCGCCGGCGTGCTTGCCGGCATTGCGGGGCAGATCCTCGAGCTTGCGGGCCAGTTCGATCAGTTCGCGGACGTCCTCCTCCTGCGATACCCGCTGGGCCAGTTCGGCCGAGACCACGGCCGGGTCCCTGGCCGCCCTTTCCGATTCGCCCAGGGCATCTTCCAGGCCGATGCCCAGCACGTTGGGGATGAGCTTGGCGATGGAATCGACGAAGCCGTACGGGTGGCCGAGCACGCGGCCGACGTCGCGCAGCACGGCCTTGGCGGCCATGGTGCCGAAGGTGATGATCTGGCTGACCTGGGTGCGTCCGTATTTTTCGGCGACGTACTCGATGACCTCGTCGCGCCGGTCCATGCAGAAGTCGATGTCGAAGTCCGGCAGGGACACGCGTTCGGGATTCAGGAAGCGCTCGAACAGCAGATCGTGGCGCAGCGGGTCCAGGTCGGTGATGCCCAGCGCCCAGGCGACCAGCGAGCCGGCGCCGGAACCGCGGCCAGGCCCCACCGGAATGGATTGCCTCTTGGCCCAGTTGATGAAGTCGGCAACGATCAGGAAGTAGCCCGGGAAGCCCATGGAGACGATGACCTCGAGCTCGTCGCCAAGCCGCTGTTCGTAGTCCTGGCGCGTGTGGCCCGGTGCCGGGGACTGTCGCGACAGACGTGCCTGAAGGCCGGTGGCGGCGCTCTCGCGCAGGTGGCTGTCCAGGGTCTGTCCCTTCGGGACCGGAAATGCCGGCAGCGAATACCGGCCCAGCGTCATCTCCAGGTTGCAGCGCTGCGCCAGTGCCAGCGTGTTCTCCACCGCCTGCGGCAGGTCGGCGAACACCTCGGCCATTTCCGCAGGCGACTTCAGGTACTGTTCCTGGCTGTACTCGCGTGGGCGTCGCGGGTCGGCCAGGACGCGGCCGCTGGCGATGCACACGCGCGCCTCGTGCGCCTCGAAATCGCTGCGCTCGAGAAACCGCACGTCGTTGCCGGCCACGGCCGGTACCGCCCGGCGTGCTCCCAGTTCGAGCGCGGCGGTGACGAACTCGCTCTCGCCCGTCCGCTGCGTGCGCGTCAGCGCCAGGCAGAGCCGGTCGTCGAAGCGCCGCTGCCAGGCAGCCAGCGCGTGTTCGGCATCGACGAGCCGTCCCTCCAGCGCCAGCCGGCCGGCGTCGCTGTCCCGGCCCAGCAGGGCGATCAGGCCCGAGTTGTCGGCCTCCAGCCACTGCCGCCGCAGCACGACCTGGTCGCCCTCGTGGCCGTCGCGGTACGCGCGCGTGAGCAGCCGCGACAGCGTGCGGTAGCCGCCGACGTGCTGGCACAGGACGGTCAGCCGCGAGGGTGGGGCATCGGCCTCGGCAATCAGCAGGTCGGCGCCGGCGATCGGCTTGACGCCGGCGGCCTCGGCCGCGCGGTAGAACTTGACCAGTGCGAACAGGTTGCACGGATCGGTCAGCGCCACCGCCGGCAGGCCCAGCTCCACGCAGCGACGGACCAGCGCATTGATGCGGATGGTGGAGTCGCGCAGCGAGTACTCGCTGTGCAGCTGCAGGTGGACGAACGATGCGCTCAAGCGGACCCTGCGCGGAGGCGACTGCGGATTGCGGGTGCTCTCGACCCGCCGGGGCGAGCGTAGACGCCGCGGCCGGAGGGCTCAAGACTTGACAGGCCGGGTCGGCCGGAATGGTCCGGCACGAGGCCGCGATGGCCGTTGCGCGGGCGTCCGGGGGCGGGCGGTCAGTGCACCGCGAACGGCTGCCGCGGCCTGCTGGCAGCGTAACGGTGCGATTCGCGCTGAAAACGGCCCGAGCGCGCTCCGTCCAGGAAGCTGGCGGTCCTGGGCCGCGACACGACCGCGCCCATGGCCGCCTCCGCATCCTGCAGCCAGCGCTCGCGCGAATAGCCCTGGGTGCTGCTGTCCGGATGCAGCTCCACGAGATCGCGGAAGTCCAGCCAGGCCCGCCATTCTCCGGCGTGCCGGTCCAACGCGAGCTGCAGCACCAGGGCGTCATCGAGCAGGCCCATCCGCGAGTCGTCCGGGATCAGGTCGTCGGCCTCGACGAAATACGCCAGTGCGCCGAGCAGGTCGCGGTACACCGCATCCGGAACGCGCCAGTCGTCATGGGAGAACAACTCCAGCAGCCGCGGGACCATCGACAGCCGTGCGCGCACGAACTGAGGCTGCGCGGCAAGGTCGAGTTCCGCCCAGCGCTGCAGGCCGCCGTCGCGGATGGCGTCGCGATCCATGCGTTCGGCATCCGCGCCGGAGCGTTCCAGCGCCTGCGCGAACGGCACCAGCGTGGCTTCGTCGAGTTGGATGCTGAGGCGGGCGGTCATGTCGTACTCCAGGTGCGTTGCTTCCTCCATAGGATGCGTCGGCACGCGAAAGCGTTGCAGCGCCGGAAGTCACCCGTGACGGAGGTCATGCCCGCCCCGCGGAGCGCACCCACCACCGCATCCGGACCTCAATCCTCGGCAAACAGGTCGGTCATCATCCGCTCACGTACCGGCGCGAAGCTGCGCCGGTGGATCGCACAGGGTCCCAGCCGCTGCAGCGCCTGCACGTGCCCCGGCGTCCCGTAGCCCTTGTGCTGCGCGAAACCATAGCCGGGGTAGCGCGCATCCAGTTCGCGCAACAGGCGGTCGCGGGTGACCTTGGCCAGGATCGAGGCGGCGCTGATGCAAGGCTCCAGCGCGTCGCCGTCGACGATCGCGCATGCGCCGCAGCACAGGCCCGGCGGAAGGGCATTGCCGTCGATCAGTGCCTGAACCGGCGCCGGCGCGAGCGCGGCCACGGCGCGTGCCATCCCGCGCATGGTGGCCTGGAAGATGTTGCAGCGATCGATCTCCTCGACCTCGACCACTTCCACCCGCCAAGCGACCGCGCGCGCGAGGATGCGCCCGTACAGCTTCTCGCGCTGCGGTTCCGGAAGGATCTTGGAGTCGGCCAGCCCACGGATCGGGCGCGCGCGGTCCAGGATCACCGCGGCTACGACCAGCGGGCCCGCCAGCGGTCCGCGGCCGGCCTCGTCGACGCCGGCGACATGGCCCTGGATGCACGAGGCCAACGGCCTGCGGCGACGTCTCATCGCGCCTCCACCATCTGTGCGACGATGGCGGCGGCCTGGCGCGATGCGTCGCGCCGCAGTGTTTCGTGGATGCCGCGAAAGCGCGGCTGCAGCGCCTGAGCGAGGGCAGGGTCCTCAAAGTAGCGCACGAGCGCGGCGGCCAGCTTAGGCGGCGTGCACTCATGCTGCAGCAGTTCGGGCACCAGTGCTTCGCCGGCCAGCGCATTGGGCAGGCTCACGTGCCGGGACTTCAACAGGCCCAGGGCGCGCACGATGGCGTAGCTTGCCGGCGCCAACCGGTAGGCCACCACCATCGGCCGTTTCGCCAGCAGCGCCTCGAGCGCCGCGGTCCCGGAGGCCAGCAGCACCACGTCGGCGGCGACCATCGCCGGGCGCGCCTGTCCGTCCAGGATCCGGATCGAATCGGTTGGCGGCGCCCGGTCGCGCGCGAACGCATCGGCAAGCACGGACTCGATGCACGCCCTGCAGGCTGCGTTGGCCGCCGGGATCACGATCTGCAGCGCAGCCAGCCGCAGCGCGCACAGCCGCGCGGCCTCGAGGAAGACCGGGAGCAGGCGGCGGATCTCGCCCAGCCGGCTGCCTGGAAGCATGGCCAGGACCGGCCGGTTCTCCGCCAACGCCAGGAGGGCGCGCGCGCCGGCGCGGTCGGGCTCGAGCGCGAACTCGTCTGCCAGCGGGTGACCGACGAAATGCGCCCGGATCCCGTGGCGGGCATAGATCGGCGGTTCCATCGGAAACAGGCACAGCACGCGGTCTGCGCTGGTGCCCATCCTGGCCGCCCGGCCGGCGCGCCAGGCCCACACCGAGGGGCTGACGTAGTGCACGGTGCCGACGCCGGCAGATTTCAGACGCCGCTCCAACGACAGGTTGAAGTCCGGTGCGTCGATGCCGACGAACACGTCGGGCTGCCAGTGCAGCAGCCGCCGGAGGAGTTCGCGCCGGAGCCTGAGCAGCCGCGGCAGGTGGGCCAGAACCTCGGCCAGTCCCATCACGGCCAGTGCCTCGCAGTCCCACCAGGTATCGCAGCCGGCCGACCGCATGGCCGGACCGCCGATTCCGGCGAATTCCGCCTCCGGAAAGCGCTCGCGCACAGCGGCCACCAGTCCGGCTCCCAGCTGGTCGCCCGATGCCTCGCCTGCGACCAGACCGACCCGCAGCGGGCGGGAAGCCGCGGTGCTCACCGCACCAGCGAACGCTGGCTGCGGCCGATGAACTCGAGCATCCGTGCGACGTCCTCGGAGTCCTTGGCCGCCTCGGCCAGCGACTCCAGCGCTTCGGCCCGCGGCAGGCCGGACATGTACAGCGTGCGATACGCGCGCCGGATCGCTGAAATGCGGGCGGCGTCGAACCCGCGCCTGCGCAGTCCTTCGGCATTGATACCGCGCGGCTCGGCATAGGCGCCGGCCACGGTCAGAAACGGCGGCACGTCGCGGTTGACCACGCTGCCCATGGACGTGAAGGCGTGAGCTCCGATCTGGCAGAACTGGTGCACCAGGGTGAAGCCGCCCAGGGTCACGTAATCCTCGACCACGACGTGGCCGGCCAGCGATGCGGCGTTGGCGAACACGACGTGGTTGCCGACCCGGCAGTCGTGGGCGACATGCACATAGGCCATCACCCAGTTGTCGTCGCCGATCACGGTGCTGCCGCCGCCGTCCTCGGTGCCGCGATTGAACGTGCAGAATTCGCGGATCGTGTTGCGGTCCCCGATCACCAGCTCGGCGCGCTCGCCGTGGTACTTCTTGTCCTGCGGATCGCCGCCCAGCGCCGAGAACGAATAGATGTGGTTCCCGCATCCGATCCGGGTCGGACCGTCGATCACCACGTGGGCACCCACCTTGGTGCCCGAGCCGATGCCTACCTCGGCACCGATGACGCAGTAGGCGCCCACGCGCACGTCGTCGGCCAGCTTGGCGTCCGGATGGATCTGCGCTGTGGGGTGAATCCGTGCGCTGTCCACTACGCACTCCGTTCCGCGCACAGGATCTCGGCGCAGGCCACCTCCTCGCCGTCGACCAGCGCGCGGCACACGTAGAAGCCCATGCGCTTGAGCATGCGCTTCTGCGTAACCTCCAGCCTGAGCTGGTCGCCGGGACCGACCGTGCGAGAGAAACGCGCCTTGTCGACCTTGACCAGGTAGTACAGCGGCTTGTCCTCGGCCGCCCGCGGCGGCTCGGACAGCTGCGTGAGCAGGCCGGCGGCCTGCGCCATCGCCTCGATCACCAGCACGCCGGGCATGACAGGGTGGTCCGGGAAGTGCCCCTGGAAGAACGGCTCGTTGATGGTGACGTTCTTGATGCCGGTCAGCCGCGCGTGCGGCTCGAACGCGATCACGCGGTCGACCAGCAGGAACGGGAAGCGGTGCGGCAGCATGCCCATGATCTCGGTCACTTCAATGGGCAGGCGGACGGCCTTGGCTGTGGGTTGCGTCATTCTTCGGATTCTCTGGGGTCGCGCCGCACCGATCGCGCAATGCGGTCGAGCTGCTTGAAGCGGGCGGCGTTGCGACGCCACTCGCGGTTGGGCATCAACGGCGTACCGGAAGAGTATTCGCCGGCCTCGCGCAGGGAATGTGTGACCAGGCTCATGGCAGTGACGGTGACGTGGTCGGCGATGCTCAGGTGCCCGAGCACTCCGGCGCCGCCGCCGATCATGCAATAGCGCCCGATCCGCGCAGAGCCCGCCACGGCCGCGCATCCGGCCATGGCCGTGTGGGCCCCGATCAGCACGTTGTGGCCGATCTGGATCTGGTTGTCCAGGCGCACGTCGTCCTCCAGCACCGTGTCCGTCAGTGCGCCACGGTCGATGGTGGTGTTGGCGCCGATCTCGCAGTCGTCGCCCACGCGGACGCCGCCCAGCTGCGGCACTTTGATCCAGCGGCCTTCGTCCATGGCCAGGCCGAAACCGTCGGCGCCGAGCACGGCACCTGGGTGGACCAGGCAGCGCAGCCCGAGATGCACCTGCCGGACCAGCGTCACGCGTGCCACCAGCCGGCTTCCGGCGCCGATCGTGCAGTCCTCGCCGATGACGCAGCCCGGCCCGAGGAGCGCCCCCGACGCGATGACCGAACGCGCACCCACGCACACGTGGGGACCGACATGGGCGTCCGGGGCGATCCGGGCCGAGGGGTCCACGACCGCCGTCGCGTGCACGCCGGGCACGACGGTGCCGGCCGGCTCGAACAGCGCCGCGATCCGCGCGAACGCAGCATAGGGGTCACGTGCGACCAGCGCGGCGGTTGGACAGGCATCGCGTTCGCCGGCGCCGAGCACCACCGCCCCGGCGCGCGTGTGGCCCAGTTCGGACCGGTAGCGCGGATTGGCCAGGAACGACACCTGGTCGGAGCCGGCCTCGGCCAGCGTGCCCACGCCACGGATGCGGACTTCGCCATCGCCGTGAAGTTCCAGGCCGAAGCGCTCGGCCAGTTCGGCGAGCCGGTGGCCGTCGTTGCCGGCCATCATGGCGACTCCGCGGCCGTCCGCCGCATGCGGTCGAGCACGCGGTCGGTGACATCGACGCGTCCGCTGGCGTAGACCACCGGGCTGGAGAGGATCAGGTCGTAGCCGGCCTCGCGCGCGTACTCGGCGACCGCCGCCTCGATCAGCGGCCAGGCGCGGTCGAGTTCCTCGTCCAGGCGCCGGCTCAGCTCCGCAGCCAGGCGTTCGCGCGTGTGCGCGATCGAGCGGTCCAGGGCCTCGGCTTCCTCGCGCAGTTGCGCCAGTTCGGCCGCAGCAAGGGTGTCGCCCTCGCGCTGGATGCGTGCCTGCATGGCCGCCAACCGCTGGGCCTGCAGTTCGAGTTCTGCATCGCGACTGGCGAACTCGCCGGTCAGGCGCCCGCGGGCCGCCGCAACCTGCGGCGCCGAATCGATCAGTCGCTGCATGTCGACATAGCCGATCCGCACGCCCTCGGGCTGCGCGATCGCCGGGACCGTGAACGCAAGGATCGCGGCAGCGGCCAAGGCGGCCAGGCCCCCGATGCGCCCGATCCGTGCTGGCCTTCGCCGGTTCATGCGTTCACCTTCGCGTACGAGGGCTCCCCGGGGCAGCCTCAGAACTGCGTTCCGAACGTGAACTGGATCTTCTCGATCCGGTCCTCGTCCTCCTTGACGATCGGCTGCGCGAAGCTGATCTCGATCGGGCCGATCGGCGCCTGCCACTGCAGCGAGATGCCGATCGAGGCGCGCAGGTCGCCGGCATCGAACGCATCCAGGTCCGCAAAGACGTTGCCCACGTCGATGAAGTTGGCAATCCGGAACGCGTCGGACTCGAACAGGTTCGGGTAGATCAGCTCCACCGAGCCCACGGTCTTGAGTGCGCCGCCCAGCGGCTGGGCGAAATCCGGATTGGTCTCGCCCGGGAACAGGAAGCTCGGGCCCAGCGTGTTGTCCTCGAAGCCGCGCACCGACCGCACGCCGCCGGCATAGAAGTTCTCGAAGAACGGCAGGCCGTCGGCCCGTACCGTGCGGAAAGTCGGGTTGCCCATGTCGTCGAGCACGGGCTCGCCTTCGCCGTCCAGGATCGGGATGTCGCGGACGAACTCGTCGCCGTAGGAATCGCCGTAGCCCAGCTGCGCCGAGGTCAGCAGGATGAAGTTGCGGCTGATCGGCCAGTAGCGTGCGATTTCGTAGAACAGCTTGTAGTACTCGACGGTCGAGCCGGGCAGCGCGACCTCGGCGGCAATGCGCTGGAAGGTGCCGCGGGTGGGATTGTAGAACGCATTGCGGCTGTCGCGCGCGAACGAGATCTCCGTGCGCCACGCGTGGAAGGTCCGGTTGTTGACGGCATCGATGTAGTCGATGATCGGCGTGGGGGTTCCCACGAACGGCCGGATCTCGTTGCTGTCGATTCCGACGCTCACGGCCACCGAGTCTGTCTCGGTCAGCGGCAGGCCGAACACGGCCTGGATGGCGCCGTTGTCGGTGGTGTAGTTGGCGATGTTCCGCTCTCGCTGGTCCAGTTCGCGATACACCAGGTTGTAGCCCACCGAGATGCCGCTGTCGGTGAAGTACGGGTCGAAGTAGGACAGGTCGAAACGCCTCACGAACCGGTTGTTCTGCAGCGTCATGCCGATCCGGTTGCCGGTGCCGAAGAAGTTGTTCTCGGTCACCGACAGCGAGGTAATCAGGCCCGAGAGCTGCGAGTAGCCCAGACCGAACACGAAACTGCCGGAAGTGCGTTCCTTGACCGCGATCTCGACATCGACCTGGTCCTCGGTCCCGGCCACGCGCGGGGTCTCGATGTCGACCGACTCGAAGTAGCCCAGCCGCTGCATGCGGATCTTGGAGCGGTCCAGCGCCGCCTGCGAGTACCAGGCGCCCTCGAACTGGCGCATCTCGCGGCGCAGCACCTCGTCGGCCGTGCGGGTATTGCCCTTGAACACGATCCGGCGCACGTTGACGCGCTGGCCGGGCTCGACGAAGAAGTTGATGTCGACCGTCAGGTTCTCGCGGTCGATCTCGGGGATCGGCGTCACCTCGGCAAAGGCGTAGCCGATGTTGGAGAGCACCGCGACCATCGCATCGGAGGTGGCCTCGAGCTGGCGGCGGGAGAAGGTCGCGCCTTCGCGTGGCACCACCAGCTGCTGGATCTGCTCGGCCGGGATCACGGTGTCTCCGGTGACGGTGACCTCGCCGAACGTGTAGACATCGCCCTCGCGGACGTTCGCGGTCAGGTACATGTCGCGGCGGTCGGGCGCGATCGAGACCTGCGTGGACTCGACATTGAAGTCGACGTAGCCGCGGTCCAGGTAGTAGGAGGCCAGCTTTTCCAGGTCGCCGGAGAGCTTCTCGCGCGAGTACTGGTCGCCGCGTGTGTACCAGGACAGCCAGTTGGTGGTACCCGACTCCCAGTTCTTGACGATGTCCTCGTCGGGGTAGGCCTCGTTGCCGACGATGTTGATGTGCCGGATCTTGGCCGCCTTGCCTTCGGCGATGACAATGGCCACGTCGATCCGGTTGCGGTCCAGCTCGGTGATGTTCGGCGTGACCTTGACGTTGTACTTGCCGCGGTTGTTGTACTGCCGCGTCAGTTCCTGGGTGATCCGGTCCAGCTGCAGGCGGTTGAAGGTTTCGCCCTCGGACAGGCCGATGTCCTTCAGGCCCGCCATCAGTTCCTCTTCCTTGATGTCCTTGTTGCCGGTGATGGTGATCGTGTTGATCGCCGGGCGTTCCTCGACCTCGACCACCAGGATGTCGCCCTGGCGCTTGAGCGAGACATCGCTGAAGAAACCGGTGTCGAACAGTGCCCGGATCGCCTCGCCGGCGCGTTCGCGCGTGAGCATGTCGCCACGCTCGACCGGCAGGTAGGTGAAGACCGTGCCCGCGGAGATGCGCTGCAGGCCCTCCACGCGGATGTCCGAGACCACGAAGTCCTCACCGCTCTGTGCGGCGACAGGGCGGGCCAAGGCCAGGGCGACCAGGATTGCGGCAGTAATACGCGTCATCGTCACGTCCGTTTGCAGGTGCGCGGACCCGAATGCTCCGGGAGGGAACCCGGGGCCTGCGGGCGGGAGGCCGCCATTGCGGTCAGGAAAACAGGCGCAGGATGTCGTTGTAGAAGGCCAGCCCCATCAGGCCCGCGAGCAGGGCCAGACCGACGTACTGGCCCGCCATCAGCGCACGCTCGCTGACCGGGCTGCCTTTTATGATCTCGATAAGGTAATACAGCAGGTGGCCACCGTCCAAGATCGGGATCGGCAGCAGGTTCATTATGAACAGGCTCAGCGACAGCACGGCGAGGAAAAACAGGAACCAGGCCGCGCCCAGCCGGGCCGAGGCATTGGCGTACTGGGCGATGGAAACCGGCCCCGAGAGGTTCCGCAGCGACGCCTTGCCGCTGATCATGCGCCCGACCATGCCGATGGTCAGCCGCGTCAGCCGCCAGGTTTCGGAAAAGGCCGCACCGACCGCCGCCACCGGCCCGTAACGCAGCACCGCGTCGTATTCGGCGCGGGCGCGCTGCGCCGACACGCCCAGGATCCAGCGCTCGACCCCGTCCTGGATCTGCCGCTGCGGCGCCGCCTGCAGCCGCAGGCGCCCGCCGCCGCGCTCGACCACGACCTCCACCGGGCCGTTGCCGGCCCCGGCGGCGGCCGAGACCGCATCGCCGATCTGGTCGAAGCTCAGGATCGGCGTGCCGGCCACGGAAACGATCCGGTCGCCCGCCAGCAGCCCGGCGCGCTCGGCGGCGCTCCCGGCGGAGACCTCTGCGACCACCGGGTCCAGCAGGATCTGGATCGGCCAGATGCCGATCGCCTGCAATGCGGCGGTTTCGTCGAACGACCCCAGCCCGGACAGGTCCAGGTCCAGGACCCGGCCGTCGCCGTCGGATTCGACCACCTCCAGCTCGATCGGAACCCGGTCCAGCGCCGCGGCGGTCAGCGCCATCGAGGCATGGGTCCAGGTCGGCACCGCCTCGCCGTCCACGCTGACCAGCCGGTCGCCGCGCTCCAGCCCCGCCGCGGCAGCCACGCCCTGCGTGCGCCCGACCACCGGCTCGAAATCCGGCTTGCCGATCAAGAACATCAGCCACAGCAGGCCCACGCACAGCAGCAGGTTGAACAGCGGCCCGGCCGCCACGATCGCGAAGCGCTGGCCGACCGGCCTGCGGTTGAAGGATTCATCCAGCTGGGCTGCGGGCACCTCGCCCTCGCGCTCGTCCAGGAAGCGGACGTAGCCGCCCAGCGGGATCGCGGCGACCACGTACTCGGTGCCGTCGCGTCCGACCCGGCGCCACAGCGGGCGGCCGAAGCCGACCGAGAAGCGCAGCACGCGCACGCCCAGCCGCCGTGCCACCCAGAAGTGGCCGAACTCGTGGAACGTGACCAGCACGCCCAGGCTGACGATCAGCCACCAGATCGAACCGAAGAACTCGCTCATGTCCTCATACCGTACCTGAGGGCGGCCGCGCGCGCGCGCGCGCGTGCCAGTCCATCCACTGCCAGCAGCGCGTCCAGCGTCGATGCATCGCCGGTGCCGGACCCGGCCTGGCATGATGCCAGGGTGGTCTCGATGACCGCCGGGATGTTCAGGAAAGCCAATTGCTGCTGAAGAAAGGCTGAAACCGCGATTTCGTTGGCTGCATTGAGTACGGCGGGGGCGGTCCCGCCGGCCTCCAGCGCGCGGTAGGCCAGCGCCAGGCACGGGAAGGCGGCCAGGTCCGGTGCCTCGAAGTCCAGGCGGCCCAGGGCAGCCAGGTCGAGGCTGCCCACGCCGGCGCCGATCCGCTCCGGGTACGCCAGCGCATGCGCAAGGGCGGTACGCATGTCCGGCAGCCCCAGCTGCGCCAGCATCGAGCCGTCCAGGTATTCGACCAGCGCATGGACCAGGCTCTGCGGGTGCACGACCACCTCGATCCGCGCCGCCGGCGCCGCGAACAGCCAGTGCGCCTCGATCACCTCCAGGCCTTTGTTCATCAGCGTGGCCGAATCCACCGAGATCTTGCGACCCATCGACCAGTTCGGATGTGCGCAGGCCTGGTCGGGGTCCACGCCAGCGAGCCGCTCGCGCGACCAGCCGCGGAACGGGCCACCCGAGGCGGTCAGCACCAGTCGCCGGATCCCGGGCCCGGCGGCGGCGCCCAGGGCCGGTGGCGGCAGGCACTGGAACAGCGCATTGTGTTCGCTGTCGATCGGGATCAGCTCGCCGCCGCCCTGCCGCAGGGCCGCCATCAGCAGTCCGCCGGCCACGACCACGGCCTCCTTGTTGGCCAGCAGCAGACGCTTGCCGGCGGCGGCGGCGGCCAGGGTCGAGCGCAGCCCGGCGGCGCCGACCACCGCGGCCACCACCGTATCGCACAGGTCACCCCCGGCGGCGTCCTCCAGCGCCTGCGGTCCGGCCGCGGCGCGGGTGGACATGCCGGCTGCAGCCAGTCCATCGCGCAGGTCCGCGTAGACCGACGGGTCGGCGACCACGGCCAGCTCCGGACAGTGCCGCCGGCACAGTTCGACCAGCTCGGGCACCCGCGCGTGCGCGCTCAGCACGGTGGCGCGGAACCGGTCCGGGTAGCGCGCGACCACGTCCAGCGTCGATGCGCCGATCGAGCCGGTGGCGCCGAGGACGGCGATGCGCTTCACAGGTCCAGCCAGGCCTTGCCGACGGCGAACACCGCCAGGGCGGCCAGCGTGCTGTCGATGCGGTCGAGCATGCCGCCGTGGCCCGGGACCATCACGCCCGAGTCCTTGGCGCCGCTGTGGCGCTTGATCAGGCTCTCGAACAGGTCCCCGACCACCGAGGCCAGGGTCGTGGCCAGCACCAGCAGCAGCATCGTCCCGATCTGGCCCCAGGGCACCTGTAACAGCGGCATCACGGCGATGCCCAGCAGCAGCGCTCCGGCCAGGCCTCCGGCAAGGCCCGACCAGGTCTTGTTGGGGCTGACCCGGGGCGCCAGCTTCGGTCCGCCGAACTGACGGCCGGCAAAGAAAGCCGACATATCGGCCGCCCACACGATGGCGCAGGCGAGCAGGGCCCAGCGCGGCCCGAGCGCGCCGTCACCGTGCAGCAGCGCAAAGCCGGCCCAGGCCGGGATGCCCGCCAGGGTCCCGGCACCCAGCTTCAGGGCACGGTTGCGCCGGCCGGGGCGCGAGGCGAACTCGTAGTGGCCCAGCCAGAGCGCGGCCAGCAGCCACCAAAGCGCGCCGATCAGTGCGATCCACGGGAACAGGTCCGGCCAGCCGTACCAGGCCAGCCAGGCCATCACGGCCGCATGCGCGGCCAGCCACGCCGCCCGCAGCGTGCGGTCGCCCAGGCCCGAAAGCCGCCCCCATTCCCAAAGCCCGGCCAGCATCACCGCGGCGATGAGCGTCATCATCCATGGCGTGGGCAGCAGCAGCACCGCGGCCACCGCGATCGGAAACAGCACCACGGCGGTGACGATGCGCTGTTTCACGACGGGACCTGCGCGCCGCCGGAAACCTGCCCGCCGGTGAGGCCGAAGCGGCGCTCGCGCGAGGCGAACTCGGCGAAGGCTCGATCGAGCGTGGCGCGGTCCAGGTCCGGCCACAGCACGTCGGTGAACCACAGCTCGCAGTAGGCGAGCTGCCAGAGCACGAAGTTGCTCAGCCGCTGCTCGCCGCCGGTCCGGATGAACAGGTCCGGTTCCGGCAGGTCGGCCAGGCACAGGCGCCGCGCCAGGCTTGCGGCGTCGATGGATCCGGGGTCCAGGTGCCCTGCCGCGGCTTCGGCCGCGAGCTGCCGCGCGGCCTGCACGATGTCCCAGTGTCCGCCGTAGTTGGCCGCCACGTTCAGGTGCAGGCGGGTGTTGGCCGAGGTCAGGGATTCGGCCCGGTCCATGCGCTCGCGCAGGTCCTCGGAGAAGGCGGCGCGCTCGCCGATGAAACGCAGGCGCACCCCGCGCCGGTGCAGCTCGTCGACCTCGCGGTCCAGGGCGCGCAGGAACAGCTGCATCAGCGCACCGACCTCGTCGGCGGGGCGTTGCCAGTTCTCCGAGGAGAACGCGAACAGGGTCAACGCCTGCACGCCGCGCTCCAGGCAGTAATCGATGCACAGGTTCACCGCGCGGGCGCCGGCCCGGTGCCCGACCGTTCGCGGACGCCTCCGGCGCTCGGCCCAGCGCCCATTGCCGTCCATGATGACCGCGAGGTGGCGCGGCAGCGACTGGCCGGCGGGGGCGGGGGATTCGGACATGCCGCGGAGGACCGCGATGGCGGCTGGGGGAGTCGCCACGTCGGTCAGATCGCCATCAGCTCCTGTTCCTTGGCCTTGACGACCTGGTCGACCTCGGCGATGTACTTGTCGGTGATCTGCTGGATTTCCTGCTCGGCCTTGCGCTCCTCGTCCTCGCTGATCTTCTTGTCCTTGAGCAGATCCTTGATCCCGTGCATGGCATCGCGGCGGATGTTGCGCACGGCGACCTTGGCGTTCTCGCCCTCGGCGTGGACGTGCTTGCCCAGCTCCTTGCGGCGCTCCTCGGTCAGCGGCGGCAGGTTGATGCGGATGACGGTGCCAGCGGTGTTCGGGGTCAGGCCCAGATCGGAGGCCAGGATCGCCTTCTCGACCGGGCCGACCATGTTCTTCTCCCACGGCGTGATCATGAGCGTGCGCGAATCGGACACCGCGACGGTGGCCACCTGCGACAGCGGCATGTCGGAGCCGTAGTAGGGCACTTTCAGGTGCTCCACCAGCGCCGTACTGGCGCGTCCGGTCCGCAGCTTGGTGAAGTCCGAACGCAGCGTTTCCACGCTCTTGCCCATGCGCGTGTGCGCGTCCTTCTTGACGTCGTTGATCATGGCCGCTTCCTGGCTGTCGGCAAAGACCTGTAATTATAAGCGCATCAGCGCCGATTGCCGCCGTCGACCAGGGTGCCGATCTCCTCGCCACGGACGATGCGCATGAGTTCTCCCGGACGCGACATGTTGTAGATACGCAGCGGGATCTGGTAGTCGCGGCACAGGGCGATCGCGGCGGTGTCCATGACCCGCAGGTTGCGGGCGATGACGTCCTCGTAGGTCAGCGTGTCGTAGCGGTGGGCGTCCGCGTGGCGTTGCGGATCCTTGTCGTAGACGCCGTCGACCTTGGTCGCCTTGAGCATGAGCTCGGCCCCGATCTCCACGGCGCGCAGGGCGGCCGCCGAGTCGGTGGTGAAGAACGGATTGCCGGTCCCGGCCGCGAAGATGATGATCCGGCCCTTTTCCAGGTGGCGGATGGCGCGGCGGCGGATGTAGTCCTCACACACTTCGTTGATCTTCAGGGCGCTCATCACGCGGGCGTAGGCGCCCAGCTTCTCGAGCGCATCCTGCATGGCCAGCGCGTTCATGACCGTGGCCAGCATGCCCATGTGGTCGCCGGTGACGCGGTCCATCCCCGCCGCCGCCAGACCCTCACCGCGGAAGATGTTGCCGCCGCCGATGACCACGCCGACCTGGCAACCGGCGCGGCTGACCTCGAGGATTTCCCGCGCCAGCCGGTTGAGGACCTCCGGATCGATGCCGTAGTCGGCCCGGCCCAGCAGCGCCTCGCCGCTGAGCTTGACCAGGATCCGGTGGTACTTGAGGTCGGCGGCGTTCACGGCATCTCCGGCGGGGGGCAAAACGCCGGCATTGTACCTTGGCGGGCCCGGTCACCGGGGCCCGGGATCCGGGCGCGGCATCGGCTGCGAGCTCCCCTGTGCAAAGCAAAAGGCCGCGGGAATCCGCGGCCTTTCGGGTACCTGGCAGCGCCGGCCGGTCAGGCCAGCCCGGCCTGCTTCATGACCTCGGAGGCGAAATCGTCCTCCTTCTTCTCGATGCCCTCGCCCACGGCCAGGCGCACGAATCCGGCGATCTCGGCGCCTTCCTTCTTGAGCGCATCCCCGACCGTGGTCTGGGTGTCCATCACGTAGGCCTGCCCGGTCAGGCTCATCTCGGCCAGCGTCTTGCGCAGCTTGCCCGAGATCATCTTCTCCAGGATCTCGGCCGGCTTGCCCGAGTCCCGGACCTGGGCCAGCGCGATCTCCTTTTCCTTGTCGACGATCTCGGTCGGCACCTGGTCGGGCGCCACGTACGGCGGGTTCATCGCCGCCACGTGCATGGCCACGCCCTTGGCCAGCTCCGGCGAGCCGCCCCTGAGGTCGACCAGCACGCCGATGCGATTGCCGTGCACGTAGGCGCCGATGTTGCCGCTGCCGCTGACCCTGGAGATGCGGCGAAGCTGCACGTTCTCGCCGACCTTGGCCACCAGCGCCTGGCGCGCCTGCTCGATGGTGCCTCCGGCCGGGTGCGCGGCCGTCTTCAGGGCTTCCACGTCGCCCGCGCCGGACTGCAGCGCGGCCTCGGCGGCCTGGTTGGCGAAGGCCACGAAGTTCTCGTCCTTGGCAACGAAGTCGGTCTCGGAATTGACCTCCAGCAGCACGGCGTCGCCGTTGGCGGCAGCCACCACCACACGCCCTTCGGCGGCCACGCGGTCGGCCTTCCTGTCGGCCTTGGCCAGGCCGGTCTTGCGCAGCCACTCCATGGCCGCCTCGACGTCTCCCTGGTTGGCTTCCAGTGCTTTCTTGCACTCCATCATGCCGGCGCCGGAGCGCTCGCGCAGTTCCTTGACCTGGCTGGCGGTGATCTGCATCGGTTTACCTCGGATCGGTACGGTGCCCGCGGCGGCAGCCGCGGGCGTGAATGGGTTCATGTGCGGGCCGCGGCAGCGGGCGCCGCCGATCGGCGGCGATCAGTCTTTCTCGGCCGCGGGCCCGCTCTCGCCGACAGACGCCGGCTCGGCAGCAGCGGCAGACGCCGGCTCGGCGGAAGCGGCAGACGCGGGCTCGGCGGAAGCGGCAGGCGCGGGCTCGGCGGAAGCGGCAGGCGCGGGCTCGGCGGAAGCGGCAGGCGCGGGCTCGGCGGACTGGGCCGGCTCCCCGGCCTGCGCGGACCCGTCGGATTCGGCCGCCTTCCCGCCCCTGGCCGGCTTGGGTGCGCGCCGGACCGCAGGGCGCTTGCTGCCCGGGCGCTGCCTGGCGCCGGGCCGCTTGCGCCCGCCATCGTCGGATTCGGCGATGACGTTGCCTTCGGCGTCGAGTTCGACGAACTCGTCGCTCGGACCCTTGCCGGTCGTCGGCGCGGCGGCCTTGCCCTCGAGCACCGCGTCGGCGGTGGCGCGCGCGTACAGCTGCACGGCGCGGATGGCGTCGTCATTGCCCGGGATCGGGTATTCGATCAGGTCGGGGTTGTAGTTGGTGTCGACCACCGCAATGACCGGAATGCCCAGCTTCCTGGCCTCGAGCACGGCGATGTTCTCGTGGCCGATGTCGATCACGAACATGGCATCGGGCAGCCGCTCCATGTCCTTGATGCCGCCCAGGGACCGCTCGAGCTTCTCGCGCTCGCGCTTGCGCGAGAGCACCTCGTGCTTGACCAGCTTCTCGAAGGTGCCGTCGGTCTCCATCGCCTCCAGCTCCTTCAGGCGCGCGACCGACTGCTTGATGGTGCGGAAGTTGGTCAGCGTGCCGCCGAGCCAGCGCGAGGTCACGTACGGCATGCCGCAGCGCGTGGCTTCCTCGGCCACGGCTTCGCGTGCCGAGCGCTTGGTGCCCACGAACAGGATGGTGCCGCGCTTCTGGGCGATCGCCGAAACGAAGTTCATGGCGTCGGCGAAGAGCGGGACGGTCTTTTCGAGGTTGATGATGTGGATCTTGCCGCGGGCGCCGAAAATGTAGGGCGCCATCTTGGGATTCCAGTAGCGCGTCTGGTGGCCGAAATGGACGCCGGCTTCCAGCATCTGGCGCATGGTGACCTGGGGCATGGGGGTTCCTCTGGCGATGGGGAGCCTGCCGCGGCAACCGGTGCGGCGTGCGTGGCTCCGGGGTTGGGCCTCCACGCGCCCGCCGTCACGACCCCTTGCGGGGACCCCGGGACGGGTTTCCGGCGCGTGTGTGTATTCGCCGGTGACGTCCGGCGTGGACGGCTGCGGCCGGCAAAACCGGGTCGCAAAGCCTGAGCATCATAGCCCAGGCGGAGATTCCACTGCAATTTCCCGGGTCGGAGCGGTGGCCTCTCACCCTCACCCTGAGCGCCACAGGCTGGCATATGCCGGGTTCGCTCCGTAGGGCGCTCCGTGGTCCGGTTCCTCTGTCCGGGGCCGCCGTGAACCCATCCATGGGGGCTGCGGTCGCGCCATCCCTGGCGCTCACGCCCCCGGACAGAGGAACCGGACCTCGGAGCGCACGCTCGGGTTCGGTGGCGGCTGCGCTCCGTCGGACCCTCGTGCACGGCGACGACACGGGCGGGTTCGACCATGTGGGCACGCAGATGTCGGCGCATGTCCTATACGGCGCCAGGGCAGAGGCGGCGATGCGCACATGCAACCGGGCGGTGAGGTCCGGCTCCGGATGGTCGCGGCCAACGGCCGCTCCTACAAAGCGCGCCGATCGGCATTTCGCGGCCAACGGCCGCTCCTACAACGTTCCGGTCGGCGTTGCCTGTAGCAGCGGCCGTTGGCCGCGATCGCACGCAGCGCAAGCACCCACCCGCCCCGAAGCAAGTGCCGGGGTCCGGTAGCGCTTGCCGGGACGTTGGCGACATGGATGTCGCCAAAGAGCCCCCATGGACGGGTTCACGGCGATCCCGGCAAGCGCTACCGGACCCCGGCACG